>JAJDCV010000043.1 GCA_029260675.1 Phycisphaeraceae bacterium | reverse complement strand
GGAGTCTCGCCCCGGCCGATAAGCGGGTGGTAGTTTGTTGTTATATCGGATTTGCGGCTTATCTCGGCGGTGGGGATTGACGAAGACATTCATAGCCGGGCCATGTTCTTTTGGTTGTCGCGATTCATTGCGGGGGCCGATCGGGGTTGTTGTCGGCGGGTTCGGGAATTTGCCGGGATTACTTATTACGGAGAGATTGAGATGACCACGAGAAGGATTTTTGTGCCTGCCGTCGCAGCTATCGCCTTGTTGTTCACGCCCGCTTCGGCTTCGGCCGGGCTTATAGCGGATCGGGTTGCTTTGCAGACGCAACTCGGTGCGGCGGCGATCACCGAGGACTTCGAGTCGTGGACGTCGGAACTCGTCTCCGATTCGCCATTCACGGTGCTAGATGCCGACACGGTTATCGCCGGTCAGGGCCCGGGGATCGTCAACCCCGGCCTGCGGTTTACGAACATCGCCTCGAACCGCAACGTCGACGATTTACAGCTTGATCGGCGTAGCGAGTTTTCGATCCCTTCGGGTTCATTGTTAGCCGAGGGCGGCACACTGGTCATCGACTTCCTCGTGCCGATCACCCACGCGGGATTCGATTTTTTCCAATTTGACGGCTTTGCGGATACGGCGAGCGTACAGGTGTTCGCGTCCGACGATTCTACGGTGATCTTTCAGACGGCTAGGGTGCTGCCGGCACCCAACGCACCGGCCTCGACGTTCTTCGGGTATACGGACCTCGGCGGGATCGGTAGTGTCAGGATCCGATCGACGGTGAAGGGCTGGAGCCCGCTGGTCGACGACCTGACCTACGGCGACATCCCCGAGCCGGCGTCGCTGTGCATGCTTGGGCTCGGTGCGCTGGTGATCGGTTGCGGCCAGCGCGGACAACGAAACACCGCCTGATGGCGGGTTGAATCTTTAGAATCGTTTCTGGGATGGTCGGGAGAATCCCCCGGCAAAGCCGGGGGCTGAGGGGAATCATGTTGCCCGCAACTCAGTCAGAAGTTGTCTAGGCCTCAAACCCCATCACCACCAGCATCGGCCAGCCGACGTATTTTTCGGCACGGGGGTAGTGCTGCGCGAAAGCCTCGTCGGGTTGGTGTTCGCTGATGTGTTGGAGTTGTAGGCAGGCGGACAAGGCGGCGTTGAGGAAGTCGCTGATGGTATGGGGGAGGCTGCCGGGGGTGATGACGTCGCCGGAATCGGGGTCGGTGAACCGGGCCTGTGTTCCGCGCAGGAACATGGCGGGGTGCATGGCCGAGACGACCAGGGTGCCTTCGGGTTTAAGCACGCGGCGGGCCTGGCTGAAAAATAATGGCAGGTCGCGGATGTGTTCCAGGACCAGCCCGCTGACAACTTTATCGAACGATCCGTCGTCAAATGGCAGCGGCTCATGCAGGTCGTGGGCAAGCCAGGTGATCGCGTCGGCCCCTTGTTTGGCGCGGGCCTGATCGAGCATGCCTTGCGAGAAGTCGACCGCGGTGACGTCGGCCCCTTGGCCCGCTAACCACAAGGCGTGCCGCCCCGTGCCGCAGCCCATATCCAGGACGCGTTGCCCGTGCATGTGGCCGAGCAATGCGCGTATGCACGGCTGCTCCAGTGCTTGAAGCGGATTCCCGTCACAATCGTAAACCGGGGCCCAGCGGTCGTAGCCCGATCGTGCCTGGGCAAGCTCATTCCTCTGGGGTTCTGTCTTCACGTGGGCTCCCGATAGGGCGGTGGGGCCAAAAAACAAGGATGGGTTGAGGCTAAAGCGTACTGGTGGCGGCCCGGACGATCCAGTTTTTCGGCCGGGGTCTGGGAAAGTACAGCAAATTTCCTTGTGCCCGGTTACCACCGCCGGTAAAATCCGCGCTGTGGGCGGCGGCGGGCCAGGGCTTGCCGGGCGGATCATTTCTACTTTGTTTCAACCCGCCGGATCGTCTGCAGAGGGTCTGAGAAAGCATCTACACTTGAGAGCGGGAGGGTAAGCGATGGCAGCTTGGACGAAGTGTTCCGCGGCGGTGGCTGCGGGTGTGTTGGTCGTCACGGCAAGTGTATCCGACGCGGCGGTCGCCCCCGGGACGAACATCGAGAGGAGCGTCCGCCCGATCATCTGGTCGCGTTACAGCGGCGCACCGGTCCCCGGGGGGAACAACACGGTCGTAGGGATCTGGGACACCGGCGATCCCTGGGAAACCATCTCGCGCGAGACCGCGCTGCAGTTGGGGCTGGCCGCGACCTCGCCGCTGAAACCCGGCGGGTCCGGTGGGGGTGTGTTCAAGAACAACGGCACGATCGCGCAGCAGAACATCCAGTCTTCGGGTTGGTTCGGCTCGCGGTTCGATGGTCCCGAACGCACCATCGCTGCGATCCCCGGCGGGTGGAACGACCCGGACCTGCGTGTGGGTGACCCGACCCATGTCCTGGGCAGCGCCACCGTTGCGCCGTCCAACCCCGTGACCAGCAACGGGCTGTACCCCTGGTACGGCGATTACAACGGCGGCTTCAGTGAGACCCACACCGGCATGCCGTTCGTGACGTCGTCCAATGCGGCGAACAACCTGACCGCCTTTGTCGACCCGATCAACGCGACCCCGCTGCCGTTCTCGTATGACAACACGACTGGCGGCAACGGGCGCGGGCTCGGCGGCGCAAGCAATCCCTTAGATGGGCGAGCGTCCAGTGTCAGCTTCTATAACGCCGGGAACAGCCGGATACCGACCCCCACGAAAAACACGAACGCCGGGTTTGCCCACTTCGTCACCCTCCAGCCCAACCAGTTCTCCTCGACCCTTGTCCCCTCCGACGCGCAGGCTACGATCAATGCCGGGCTCCCGGCCGGGGTGGATCGGCGGATCACGATCGAGATCACCCCCGCCAACGGGGCTTTGGGCACTATCCTGATCCCCACGACCCAGTTCCCCGAGATCCACTACCGCGCCGCCAACCCGGCGGGGACCATCGCGTACGGCGAGGTGTCCCGGCAGTTTGAGGTCCGCAACGAGACCATCCGTGCAGGTGGTGAAGTAGATGCGCGCGGTTTTGTCCGAGATGACGGCCT
>JAJDCV010000042.1 GCA_029260675.1 Phycisphaeraceae bacterium | reverse complement strand
GCCGGGGCGGTCCGCTACCAAGTCCCGTCACCGGACGCACCTTTTGAGTACGCCTTTGCGTGGGGGCAGCCCTCGAGTCCTGGTCCTTTTAATCTTTGGATACTCAGGGTAGCTGTCGATCGCCGTCGTGAGGTTGTCGGCCGGCGCGATTCAAACAAAGTCGCGCCTCCACCCTTGGGCGGGACGACGGGTTTGTGCGCATGGGATTGGTCGCGGGGTGGTGTTATGACAAGTCATAGTAAGCCGGGCGAAGGGTTTAGCGGTTATTCAATTTGCAGGCATTATTTCAGGTGATGTGTGCCGGGATGCGCGCACAAACGTGTCGTGTCGGGGCTGCTACGTTGTTTTGAGGTATGGGTTTGCGGGCGAATTTGCATTGGGCATTTAATTTGAAAATCGCTTGGATATAATGGTATGAGCGAAAGGAGCGGAGAAATGAAACAAGTTATTACGTCGTATGCGTTGGGTACGTTACGTGTTTTGGCCGCATCGGTGGTGTTGGTGGTGTTCATTTCGGTGGACCGCGCCGCGGCGGCGGAGGTGGTGGTTCAGAACGATACGGTCGCGGTTCCCGGTGCGGGCACGCCTTTGCCGCAATTTTTGCAGAACGAGCGTGCGGCGGCGTGGCTGACCGCGCCGGTGACCGGGGACATCGTCGGGGTACAGATCCTGTGGGACTCACTATTTGGGGGCAACCCCCCTTCACAGGAGCTAGGGATCGACCTCTTTGCGGGCGGGGTGTTCCCGTCGCCCGGTGCGCCGCTGGCGACGGTTGTTGCTCCGGTGCTCAGCGACCTGACGGTGAACGAGTTTCGCCACCTGGACCCACCGACCAACCTGGTGCCGTTGCAGGTCCCGGTGACAGCGGGGCAGGTGTTTGTGGTCTCGCTTGAATTCCTCAACCAGAGTTCGGGGAACCCGACCGCGTCGGGCGTGGAGTTTGACGGGGACGGGTGTCAGGTGAACAGGAACAGCGTGTTCACGATCCCCGGCGGGTGGACGGATGCCTGTGCGGCGGGGGTTACCGGGGACTTCGCGATCCGCGCGATCATCCGGCCCATCCCCGAGCCGGGGACGATGCTGCTGACGGGTGTGGGACTGGTGTGGGTTTGTGGGCGTGGTCGGGCTGGGCGTGTGTAGGCGCGACAAGTCGCGGCGCTTCGTATGGGATGAAGGGGGCATCTATATATTGTGCTGTGGGAGTAGGCCGGGTGCGTGTCATATCATTACGTCTGTGATAAATCTGTGGCGCAACAAACAGAAGTTTGTCGTTTCCCCTACAATCCGCCGATGCCGGACACGGAGAAGGACACAACTTGGTATGAAGAGGGGCTGAGCTTCGGGTGTACGCAGTGCGGGAACTGCTGCACGGGGCCGCCTGGATTCGTGTGGTTTGATGAGGACGAGGGCGAGGCGATGGCCGAGCACCTGGGTCTGAGCATCGAGCAATTCCACAAGAAATACTGCAAGAAGAAGCACGGTCGTTGGACGCTGGACGAGGTCTCGACGCGCAACGGGTTCGACTGCGTGTTTCTTAGGCGGGACGAGGCGGGCAAGTCCCTGTGTTCGATCTACCCGGTGCGTCCGACACAGTGCCGGACCTGGCCTTTTTGGCCGGAGAACCTCAAGACGTCGCGGCACTGGGACCGAGCGGCGAAGAGCTGCCCGGGGATGAAGAACGGTGGGACGTATTATCCGGTTGAGCAGGTGCGTGTGATCCTGGATCAGAACAAGGGTTGATGCACGTGCTGCTGCGGGGTGAGTTGGTACCAACGGGAGAGCGCTAAACCGCAAGCGTGGTGGCGGCGGTCATTACAATCGGAGCGTTACGTGATGCCATCCGACGGTGAACTCTGGCGTGTTTGGCGGGAGGCGGCTATGCGGCCGGAGGTTGCTGGGCGTCTGCGCGTGTGGCTTGACGAAATCGATCGGCGGGTGGGTGACTCGGGTTTTGCGTGTCAGCAAAGCGGGCGGTGCTGTAAGTTTGAGACGTTCGGTCACCGGCTTTATATGACGGGGCTGGAGGTGGCGTGGTTCCGTATGTTAGCGGGGGCGGCGGGTGGTAGTCGGTCGGATACACGGACCGCAGATGGCAAAGCCATCGGGCTGCCGGTCATTGATCCGAAGCGGGATGGGTGTCCGTATCAGGTGGATGGTGCGTGTAGCGTGCATCGTGATCGGCCTTTTGCCTGCCGGGTGTTTTTTTGTCAGGCGGGGTCGGATGCCTGGCAGGTTGAGCGATACGAGGCGTTCCAGTTGGAAATGAAACATCTGCACGGGGAGCTTGAGTTGCCTTACCGTTATATGGAATGGCGGCAGGGGTTGGCGGGTTCGGCGGCGCAGGGGGATTAGAGATGGTGCTAAACCGCAAGCGAGGGTTGGATGTGTGGTGCCCGCGTTCAGAGAACGTGGGCTTCAGTGGGGTTGTTAGACATTGGGGACTAGGGGGGTGTTAAACGTTGCGGTCAGGGCAGCCCGTCGAGCAGTTGCGAGGGTTGATGGATGATGACGTCGGCACCGTGTTCACGTAGTTCGGGTTCGTCGCGCAGGCCCCAGGTGACGCCGACGGCGAGCATGCCGGCGGCCTTGGCGGTGGCCATGTCTTCGCCTGAGTCACCGACGAATATGACGTGATTCGGCGTGACGTCCATGTGCTTACATATATCGAGTGCGGCGGTGGGGTCGGGCTTGAGCGGGACGCCGTCGCGTTGGCCGAAGACCTGCTCGAAGGACCAGTTGCCCAGGAGGTGGGCGATCATTTCTGTGGTGGCCCTGTGAGGCTTGTTGCTTAGGACAGCGAAGCGGAGGCCTTGATCGGCAAGCGTGTCGAGAGTCTGGGGGATGCCGGGGAAGGGTGTGGTGTGGTCGTACTTGTGGTCGTAGTAGTAGGCCAGGAACATCTTGAGCGCCTTGTCGACGGCCCGCTCGTCGCCGTCACAGGCGCGCTTCAGGAGCGTGCGAGCGCCGTTACCGATCATCTGTCGGCATGTGGCGGTGGGGATCGGGTCGTGTCCCAAGGAGTCCAGGACGTGGTTGGTGGCGTGGGTAAGGTCTTCGAGCGTATCCAGTAGCGTGCCGTCGAGGTCGAAGATGATGGCATGGTGTGGCATGGGGAGAGTGTAGCGGCGGTTGGGTCTTTGGGGGAGGTTGGTTGCCGAGGATTGCACGGGCGGGGGCCAGCGCGTATGCTCATGGGTTGGGCCTATTGCGGAATCACTTTTTTATGCGCGCGACGAACCCACATCCCGAGTTGGACCCGGAAACCCGTGAAACGGTGGGTCAGGCGATGGGTCGGCTGCCTTCGGGGCTGTTTGTGCTGACCGCGGCGCAGGACGACAACCGGATGGGGATCATTGTCAGCTTCGTGCAGCAGGCGTGCCTGAACCCGCCGATGGTGACGGTGGCGATCGCGAAGGGCCGACCGATCATGCCGTTGATCAGCGAGTCCAGGCAGTTTGGGCTGTGCCAGCTCGCGGAGAACGACCGGCTGATGGTGAAGAAGTTCGCCAAGTTCAACGACGCGGCGGTGACGGAAGACCCGTTCCTGGGTTTCGAGATGATGCAGGGGGTGCTGGCGAAGCTGCCGATCCTCAAGAACACGCTGGCGTACCTGGAGTGTGAGCTGGTCAGCCACATGGACATCGAGGGGGACCACGATCTTTTCGTCGGCGCGGTCCGTGGCGGGGCGTTGCGTCAGACCCAGACGCCGCCGCACATCCGTTTGCGGGATAGCGGCCAGGACTACTGATTACTGTACTTTGGGAGATATGTGAGGTATCGGGGGTGCCCGTGCCTTCGCTGCGCTTAGGCCCGGCGTGGTGTTGTGGCGGGGTTGTATTTGAGGGGTGCTGGGGAAGTGCAACTGTGCCCGGGGGTCTCTGTGGTGTTAGAATCCTGGCATGACCCAGCGCACGATCCCTGTTCAGATCAACGACCCCATCAACGTACGCATCCTCGCGGTCTCCGAGGATAAAGTGCAGGGCTACCGGCGTGACCCGATTGGTGAGATCGCGGAGCGGAGCGGTGTGGAACTTGGCGTGGTGATCGAACGGCTGCGTGCGATGCTCGAGGCGGGGACGATCCGACGGATCCGTCAGACGCTGATGGCGACCAACCTCGCACCCGGTGCGCTGGTTGCCTGGTGCGTGCCGGCGGAGAAACTTAATAGCGCGTTTGATTACATGTCAGGGGAGGACCCGTTTTCCGGGCACGTGGTGCTGCGCTCGACCGATAAGGACACGCCGGGCTCGAAGTACAAGCTGTGGACGACGCTTAAAGTTCCGTTGGGGTACTCGATGGACAAGCACTGCCGATACCTGATGTCGGTGACGGGAGCGGAGTCGTACACGCTGCTGCCGGCCAAGAAGCTGTTTGCGCTGGGTGTGGGTCATGTGCGTCGGCGTGAGGTCGAACCGGGGGCGCGGACCGATGGGCCGGGCCGGGCGATGGATGTGAGCGTGGTCGAACTCAACGATTTGCAGTGGCGTATCTTGATAGCCTTGAAGCGGGACTTTGCACCGGAAGAATTGGCGGCGGATCTCTGGTCGGGGCGTGCGCGGGAGGCGGGGGTTTCGCTGGATGAGTTTCACCGGGTGGCTGAGGAGCTGAACGAGCGTCGGGTGATCGGGCGGTTCTCGACTTTTCTGGAGCACGTCAAGAAGCACAAGGATGGGTCGGTGGTGACGAAGTACAACGCGCTATTCCACTGGGCGGTGGCGCCTGGGCGTGAGATGGACGCGGGGTTGGAGGTCGGTCGGCATCACATCATGACACACGCTTATTGGCGCGAAGGGGGCCCGGAATTCAACCATGTGAATATTATGGGCGTCGCCCACGGGACGGACAAGGCCAGGGTGCTTGAGCATAAGGCCGCGATGGACCGGCACCTTGAAGAGGCGGGGATCGCGGTGACGTATACGAATGTGTTTTGGGGCGGGCGCAGCGAGATCAAGCCTTCGGAGATCTCGCCGATCGCATACCGGGATTGGTGTGCGAAGGTGGGGATGGGGCCGGAGGCGATGCTTGAGTGAGTGGACGGGGGTTGACGGAGTCGTGTTGTTGGTGCGGTGAATTTGTGAGATGTACTTGTAAGAGCCCCCGGCCAAAGCCCTTTGGGCTATGACCGGGCTTTGGGGGCGGTGATCCTGGGGACTCAACCGGGGCGCTAAGCCGCAAGCGTGGATTTGATGCGTGATGTTGGGCATATTGGATTTATAATTTTCAGAGATCTATGGTTGATCCATTAACACCGTTGGAGCTTCGAGACTTGCTGGCGGGGCCGGTGGGTGAGGCGTTGGTGTCGGTTGCGCGTGTCGGGTCGATCGAGCCGTTGGGCCCGGATAAGCCGGTCGAGGATCAAACATATAAGTACCTGGTGCGCAGCAGCGAGGGTGAAGATCTGGCGGTGGTGTTGTGTTCGCCGAGTGTTTCACCTGATCTGATCGCGCGAGGGTCGCGCTGTGCCGAGGAGGCGAAGCGGGTGCTGGGTGCTGAACTGGGCGGTGTGGTACTCGATCCGTTGGCTGAGGGTGAGTTGAACGGGCTTAGCTACGTGGTGTTGCCGTACCGTGAGCCGCTAAGCGAGAAGCGTCTGGCGGGTTGGCTTCAGCGCCGCCGGGTTCGGCCTTTGGTGTTCGATTGGCT
>JAJDCV010000041.1 GCA_029260675.1 Phycisphaeraceae bacterium | reverse complement strand
ATCGCCCGCATGATCCTGTCCATCCTGTCATCCTGTCCACATTCTTTCGCCTTGCTCTGTGTCCTCTGTGGTTAATTCCTTTTCTTCTTCTTCAGATCATCAATCTCAAATCCTAAATCAAAAATCTAATCCTCACGATTCACCGGCGGTAACGGCAGGCACGGCACGTCGGGACCAGGCCGGGCCCGTGTCCTGTTGATCCGTCATCTGGCCGGGGCGGTCCGCTACCAAGTCCCGTCACCGGGCGCACCTTTTGAGTACGCCTTTGCGTGGGGGCAGCCCTCGAGTCCTGGTCCTTTTAATCTTTGGATACTCAGGGTAGCTGTCGATCGCCGTCGTGAGGTTGTCGGCAGACGGGACTCAAACAAAGTCGCGCCTCCGTAATTGGGTGAAACGTCAGGTTTGTGCGCATAAAGGCGGTTTTGTCGAGCGTGCTGTCGAGCTAAGTCGTGCGGTCAGGGTTGGAAACAGGATAAGTATTGCTTCATATTTTTTATTGGAGAAACGTCGCAGATGTGCGCATAACAACTCGATCTTTCCGGTATTCCACTCTTGTGAATTTTGTGCCTCTTTGTGGCTGATCCATCGGATGGTTGGCCACGAGAAGTCACAAAAGGCCCAGAAGGATCATGGTCAGATCTTGGCGCTGTAGTCTTTTTGCCAGAGGATGGGATTAACCGCGAAGGCGCAAAGAAAGCGAGGAAGGCCGGGCGTTGTCACGGAGGGCGCGGAACTTTGATCCGCCGCTAAACGGCAAGCCTTTGTGCTGGGGTTATTGTTGAACTGTTTGATGAACGTGGGCCTGATCGATGCATGGGAATATTGGGGAATATCAATGCGTCTTGGGCGTCACTCGGGATCCCGTTCGCCGGTCTTGCGGTAGGTGGCGCGTTTGTTGGCGTATTCTTTGGGGCTGAGGGGGAGGTCGGGGGACTCGACGCCGTCTTTGCACTGTTGGTGGAGTTTTTTGATGAAGGGGACGCACCACTGGCAGCCGGTACCGGCGGAGAGGCATTCGCTGATGAGGCTGGCAACCGGGGGGTTTTCGCGCTTGCAGAAGTTGACGATCTTGCGCTTGGAGACGTGGAAGCAGAGGCATACGGGGTCGTCGTCGTTCATGGTGGGATTGTATCGGGGATCGGGGGTCGGGGATGTTTGATTAGGGATTGATGATTGATGATTGATGATTGATGATTTGAAGAATGGGGGGATGGCTAAACCGCAAGCGAGGGTTGGGGAGTTATCCCGATGCGGTCCCATGACTGGAGGGCGTGGGCTTTGGGTGGGGATGGCGCGTACAATAGGGGGATGGCAAGGGCGAGGTCTAATTCTGCATTTGAGAGGTTGACGGATCGGCTGTCGCGGCTGCCGGGGATCGGTCGGCGTTCGGCGGAGCGGATCGCGTTTTATCTGTTGAAGGCATCAGCGCAGGAGGCGGAGTCTTTGGCGGAGGCGGTGCTGGCGTTTAAGCGGGATCAGAAGGTGTGTGGTGTGTGCGGTCACGTGACGGAGTCGGACCCGTGCCCGATCTGCGCGGATACGGAGCGCGATGCGGGGCAGGTGTTGGTGGTGGAGCAGCCAAGCGATGTGGCCAGTTTGGAGCAGGCGGGGGTGTACCGGGGGGTGTCCCAGGTGTTGATGGGGAGGCTTGCGCCGTTGGCGGGGGTTGGGCCTGGGGAGCTGAATATTGATCGGCGGGTGGCGCGGGTTGGCGGGGGGAAGGTCCGAGAAGTGATCCTGGGGACGAACCCGACGCTTGAGGGTGACGGGACGGCGTTGTACCTGGCGGAGCAGCTTGAGGCGAAGGGTGTCAAGCTCACGCGGCTGGCGCGGGGGATTCCGACGGGGTCGCTGCTCGCCGGGGCGTCAAAGGCGGTACTATCAGACGCGATTCAGAGCCGACAGGCGATGGAGGATGGATGAGGGCGTGTATATCGCCGAATTTGTATGTACTGAAGTACCTCCCGGGTTCATGAGGATGTCTCGGCACCGGGAGGTGCCGGACTTGAAGGCTAACGGCTAAGGGCTAAAGGCTCAGCAGATATGCGTATAGACACCGGCCAACACATGCGGATCGACCAGCGGATGAAGCTGGCGCCGCGGATGATCCAGTCGATGGAGATCCTGCAGATGGCGCAGGCTGCGCTGGAGGCGCGGATCGACCAGGAGTTGGCGAGTAACCCGACGCTGGAGGTACGCGAGCCGGGGACGGATGCCGACGATCTGGAGGCGGAGCGCACCCAGGAGAACCGGGACAACTCCGAGGGCGAGCGAGAGCTGGTCGTCAAGGACGGGGACACCGGCAACAAGGACGACTTCGAGCGGCTGAGCAACATCTCCGAGGAGTTGGGTTCGTCCTGGGACGCGAACACCAGCGAGACCGGGGGGAGCTACCACAGCACGCAGTACAACGACGGCGAGCGCGACAAGAAGATGGACGCGATGGCGAACACGGCGGCGCGGACGGCGTCGCTGTTTGACCAGCTCATGGATCAGTGGCACCTGGTTGAGACGACGCCGGAGCTATTCAAGGTCGGGGAGTTTCTCATCGGGTTTATCGATTCCGATGGGTACATCCGCACCGAGGCGTCTGCGATGCTGGACCAGGCGTCCGATGGTGTGACCGAAGAGGACCTGGACGCAGCGATCGGGCTGTTGCAGCAGACGCTTGAGCCGCCGGGGCTGGCGGCGCGGGACATCCGCGAGTGTCTGCTTTTGCAGATCGATGCGCGTCTGCGAAGCGACCCGGATGCCGAGTTGGATCTTGAGCGTGCGCTGGTCGATAGCCACCTGAAAGACATCGAGGCGAATCGTTTGCCGAAGATCGCGAAGGCCACGGGGCAGTCGATCGACCAGATCAAAGAGACGATCCACCACCTAAGGCAGTTTCACCCGCACCCGGGGAAGCTGCTGGCGGACGATGCGCCGAGGTTGATCTATCCGGACGCGGTGATTGATTATAACGAGGAGAACGACACGTACACGGCCACGCTGACGCACGGCCGGCTGCCGGCGTTGCAGATCCGGTCGGAGTATCAGCGGGACGCGCGCGACAAGAACGTGGACAAGAAGACGCGGGACTTTCTGAGTAACCATATCCGTTCGGCGAGCTGGATCATCGACGCGATCCAGCAGCGTAAGGCGACGTTGCTGCGTGTGATCGGGGTGGTGGTACAGGCGCAGCGTGAGTTTTTCGAGCAGGGGCCGCAGGCGTTGCGCCCGCTGCCGATGACACTGGTTGCGGATCAGTTGGGGATCCACGTCGCCACGGTCAGCCGGGCGGTGAACGAGAAATACCTGCAGACGCCGCGTGGTATTTTGCCGTTGCGGATGTTTTTCTCGGGCGGCACCGAGACCGAAGACGGGGACGCGATGAGTTGGGCCGCGATCCAGGCCAAGCTCGAACAGATCATCGAGGAAGAGGACAAGTCCAAGCCGTTGTCCGATGATGCGCTGGTTGAAAAACTCAAAGAGCGCGGGATCGAGATCGCCCGGCGGACGGTTGCGAAGTATCGCAAGCAGCTGAGCATCCCGCCGGCGCGGCAGCGGAAAGAGTATTGAGGGGTGGTGAGGCTTGAGGGGTGAGGCTTGAGTATTTCAGGCGGACCCGCGACGATACGAGCCATGCCCCCTGCCCCACTCATCACTGAAGACCCGAGCCTCAAGCCTCCCGTCATCACCCTCACCACCGACTTCGGCACCACGGATACGTATGTTGCGCAGATGAGAGGTGTGATCGCGGGGATTACGCCGGGTGCGCGTGTCATTGATGGGACGCACGAGTTGCCGGCACAGCAGATCCTTGCCGGTGCGGTGGCGTTGGATTCGATGGTGGATGCGTTTTCGGATGGGACGATCCACGTGGTTGTTGTGGACCCGGGGGTGGGTTCGGGGCGTGCGGCGGTGGCGGTGAGGACGTCGCGTTTCACGCTCGTCGGGCCGGACAACGGGGTGTTTACGCTGACGCTGGATCGCACCCCCCCTACCGCGATCATCCGGCTGACCGATGAAGCCTATCACCGTGTCCCGGTGAGCCCGACGTTCCACGGCCGAGATATCTTCGCGCCGGTTGCGGCACACCTGGCCAGGGGCGTTGCTATCGAATCGTTAGGTGAGCCGGCGACGACACTGGTGAATCTGAATATCCCACAGCCCAGCGAAACGAACGATGCCATGACCGCGGTCGTTCTACTGGCAGACCGGTTCGGTAATCTGATCACTAACCTGACGCGGGATCGTTATGACGCCTGGCTGGCGCGGGCCGGGGCTAAGAGCGTGACGGTCAGCCTGAAGAAGCAGGCGGTCGGGCGGGTTCGAGAGGCCTTTGCAGATGTGGAGCCCGGTGAGCCGGTGGCTTATTTCGGGAGTTCGGGTCGGCTGGAGTTGGCGGTGTGCAACGGTTCGGCCAAAGAGACGTTTGGCGAGAAGGTCTCGGTTACACTCTGTGCGACGAGAACCTAACGGGCGTTGCAACATGTCCATGAAAGACCCACTGATCGGCTGGAGTATCCGGCTATACCGCCGGACGCCGTTGTGCCCGCGCTTTGGGTCGTTTTTCGCCAAGTGTTTATCGTGTGTTCAAGGCAAGCGTGAGCGGGTTGTGACGCGCGAGATGGATGGGTTTCGCATTAATCTGGATCTGGCGTACACGGTTGATAGCCAGCTTTATTACAGCGGCGAATTCGAGCCGACGACCGTGGCGATGCTCCGCCGGCTGGTCAAGCCGGGGGACACGGTGTTCGATGTCGGCGCGAACATTGGGTACCTGAGCCTGGTGCTGCGTACCTGTGTGGAGGATGGCGGGCGGGTCGCGAGTTTCGAGCCGATGCCGCTGATGGCTGAGCGTCTGCGTGCGAATATCGAACTCAATGGTTTTACGAACATCGAAGCGGTGTCTGCGGGGCTCAGTGACGCGGCCGGTTCCGACTTGCTGACTTTGCACCCGGCTATCCGTTTGGACGGGCGTATTGCAGAACCCCAGGCGGTCGAGTTGATCATGCTTGATGATTATGTCGCCCGTCATCCGATCGACCGGCTTGACCTGATCAAGATCGACACGGACGGGGCGGAGCCAAGGGTGCTACGCGGCGCGGCGCAGACGCTTAGAAGGTTCAAGCCGGTCGTGGTGATCGAGTTGGGTGTCGGTGGTCCAGACGCGGCGGCCGAGTCGATCGCGTTGTTGCGGGGGCAGGGTTACGGTTTCTTTGATGAATCGGGGGCGCAAGCGATCAACGACCCGCTGGGCGCGGTCCGGCCTCTGGCGACGGGGACCACTTTAACACTCGTCGCAAAAGCGGTTGGGCAAAGTAATACGGATTACGATTGAAACCCGTGCCCATCATCAGGCCAATCCCCCGGCAAAGCCGGGGTCTGAGGGGTAAGCGGCTGCCCATGAATAAACACTAACCGCTAGGCTTCACCGCGATCACTTCAATCGAGTAGTAGCCGGGGATCGGTAATACCAGCTTTTCCAGCAGTCGCATGGCCCTGCTGTTGATGAAGAGCATGTTCACCCCGCGCAGCGGCCACCAACTATTGATGACGCGGATGATTGGGTGGATCACCGGGAAGGCTAATAGTTTCAATGCCACTTGTTCGATTCGTAGGCCCGATTGCACGATCAGGTGTTCGACCTCGTCACGCGAGCCGTACTCGCGCACGTGTGTCGGATCGAGGACCCATCGCCCGTCGGGCGAACGCCGAAAGTACCACGTCCAGTTGCGTTTGACGACGGTCGTGAGACACACGCGGCCGCCGGGCTTGAGGACGCGGGCGATCTGGTCCGCCATCCATTGGTCATCCGGTGCGTGCTCGATCACCATGGTGCTGAGCAGCAGGTCGATCGAATCATCCGCCAACGGCAAGGCGGTGTCGGGGGCGTGAAGCAGCGTGTGGAAGCCGGTGTTTTTTCTGAATCGTTGCAGCCGGATGTCGGAAATATCCAGGCCGATGACCTGCCCGGCACGATCCAACAGGCCGTTGTGGCGGAGGGTCCAGATCAGGTGGCCGTCGCCGCAGCCGTAGTCGACGACGGTGCTGTGATCGGGCGACTTCTCGGCGACCTCCCTGAGTAGCGGAGTCACCGCCGTGCTAAAAAAGTGTACCGCCTGGCGGGAGTACTCATCGAAATCGACCATGAATATCCTTCCAGCGTCACCGGGTGTATCGGTGAGGGGATCTGGCCGGTCAGGGCTCGGGACGGATGCTGCAACAACTCATCGCCGATCCTGGTTAGCGATCTGCTATCCTTCGCGTTGCAGAGTGTACCATGACAGACATCAGCATCGTCATCCCGTCGTTCAACCAGGCGTCGTTCCTGCCGGCGACGCTGGACAGCGTCTTGAACCAGGCGGACCCGCCGGTGATGCAGGTGATCGTTGTGGACGGCGGGAGCACTGACGGGACGCTTGAGATCCTCAAAGCCTTGGACGACCCGCGTGTCACATGGATGAGTGAATCGGACGAGGGCCAGGCCCATGCGATTAACAAGGGGTTGGCGTTGGCTGAGGGTGAAATCGTCGGCTGGTTGAACAGCGATGACTCCTTTGCGCCCGGTGCGTTACGGGCGGTGGTGGATGCGTTCGAGGCGGACCCGTCTGCGAAATGGATGGCTGGCCGGGTGACGATCGTCGATGAGGCCGGGGGTGAGATCCGCCGGGGGATTACACGATACAAGGATCGTCGGCTGAAACGATACACGTACCGAGGATTGTTGCGCGAGAACTTCATCAGCCAGATGGGGGTGTTCTGGCGTCGTTCGTTTGGCGAGGGG
>JAJDCV010000040.1 GCA_029260675.1 Phycisphaeraceae bacterium | reverse complement strand
ATCACCCACTCGATCATTCTAAGCCCTGGCGATTCGGCCACCGCCAACAGCACGTTCTTCGTCGTCCCCGAGCCCACCAGCGCCTGGATCCTCTTGGGCGCTACACCGCTACTGATCCGCTGTCGGAAAAAGACCGGCGTGAAAAGGTAAATCAACGTCCACCCGGAATGGCGCCCGACCCCCGAACTTGCAGGTGTTGAAGAAGGAGAAGGAATTGTGGCCGTGAGGCCGACACGGGGTCTCCCGTAATGAGACGAAGTCCCACGGAAGCACGGCCGCCCACGCCGCTCCCCGCGACTACCCGGTCAGATACTCACGGCGTCTTGCTCAACACCCGGTAGGGACCTGATTTTTCTGATATCCGCGCAGGCCCCTGGAACCCCGCTCACACCCAGCGGGGTTTTTTTTCGTCTGACGGTCACCATTCTGTGGCTTCCACCCCCGAGCCTCGCTTAGAACTCCAACTCGGAGATCACCCGCACCTGAGAATCAGGCTCGTCGCTGACGTCGATCATCTCCAACAACCGACTCGCGATCACGTCAGCACGCCCATCTCCCGGATGCAGCACTACACCGCCGGGCTCCCCGGCTCCTCACCTTCCAATACCGCCACCACATCCCGGACCACCCAGCTCATATTCTCCATTGCTTGACCTGTACGGGACGCGATGTGTGGCAGCAGGCGCACGTTCGGCAGCCCGCTTAACACATAGCCCGTCGGCGGCGGCTCGGGGTCGTGGACGTCGAGGATGATCTGGGCGTCCGTGTGTGACCGGGCCCACCCCGCCAACGCATCACCCTCCACCAGCATCCCACGCGCCGCATTGATGAATAAGCAATCGTCACGCAGGTGTTTCAGCGCCTCGGCATCTAGCATGTGCCGATTGCTCGCCCGGCCATCGACGTGGATGCTCACCACGTCGCTGTGGGCGTACAGCGTTTCGTGACCGGCGTAATCAAACGGGTAATCCACCGCCTTGCGCAGCTCGGCCTCGGGGAGCAGGTCGCAAACTTTCAGGTTCATCCCGATCGCGTGCGCGGCCCCGCCCAACCGCTTACCGATCCGGCCGAACCCGACGATGCCCAGGGTGAGTTGATCCAGTTGCGTGCCCACCTCGGTCTTGCGCAGGCCGTGGAACGTGTCGGCATCGGCCCCGGGTGGCAAATCTGTACGCGGACGGTAGTGGTCCAGCATCAGGGCCAACACATACTCGACCACCGCCTGCGTGTTCGCGTCCGGCGTGTGTACCACGCGCACGCCCCGACGCCCGCAGGCCTCAAGATCAATGTTGTCAAGACCGACCCCCGCCCGCCCGACGACCTTCAGCTTCGGTGCCCGATCAAGAAACGCCTCATCCACCACCGTGTACGTCCGCACCACAAGCCCCTCAGCCTCAGCGAGCGGGCCATCGAGCCCCGCATCGTCATAAGCGCAACGCACCACGTCGGCGTGCTGAACCAGCCAGTCCGCGGCGACCGACGCAAGGGTCTCGGTGATCAGCACGCGCGGGGGCATGGGACGCCGGGGTTCGGGGAACAGGTATCAGGATTCGGAAGATCAGCCCGCCCGTCGCGGCTCTTAGCTAAGAGCTAAAAGCTAAAAGCTAAGGGCCAATGGCTTACCGCTAACAACTACTCCGCAAAGTACGCGGCGTTCTTCTCGATGTAGTCCTGCCACTCCTCGGGCAGATCCTCTTCCGGGAAGATCGCCTTCACCGGGCACTCGTCCACGCACAGGCCGCAATCGATGCAGGTGTCGTTATCGATGAAAAGCATCTCCGCGGCCTCGAACTCCGCTTCGTCCTTGGTCGGGTGGATGCAGTCCACCGGGCAGACGTCCACACAGGCCGTGTCTTTGGTCCCGATGCACGGTTCGGTGATGATATGAGGCATACAAGGCTCCAATTCTCTTCATAGCGGGGCACTCCCCGCGGGCATCACTAGAGTATAAACACCCCCCCGCTTTCTGCAAAGCCAAATTATTCCAACGCTTGCGCCCCCGCTCCCACCTGTTACAATCGCAACCCTATGCCTCCAAAAACGCCTGCCAAACCCCTCCCCCACCAGACCATCGCCCAGGGAGACTGCCTTAAGACCATGGCGGCCTGGCCCGAAGACTCCGCCGACCTCATCTTCGCAGACCCCCCCTACAACATCGGCTTCAAGTACGACCACTACGACGACAACCGCGAGCACGATGACTACGTCAACTGGACCAACAACTGGATCGACGCCTGCGCACGCCTGCTCAAGCCCTCCGGCAGCCTCTACATCCTCATCGGCGATGAATACGCCGCCGAGACACGCATGCACCTCCGCAAACTCGAAAAAGAAAAACAACTCGTCTTCCGAAACTGGATCATCTGGCACTACACCTTCGGCCAAAACTGTAAGCTCAAATTCAACCGCTCACACGCACACCTCTTCTACTGCGTCGGCTCCGCCACCGCCAAGATCAAAGCACACGAAAAAATCACAAAGAACCCCCCGTTCACCTTCAACCGCGAAGCTATCGCCGTCCCAAGCGCCCGGCAAACCACCTACAACGACGCACGCGCCAACCCCAAGGGCAAGCTCCCCGACGACACCTGGTACCTCCGCCCGCAGGAGACCGATGTCAATTACCTGCACCCGGAATGCGACACCTGGTACCAGTCAAGGCTCGCAGGCACCTTCAAAGAACGCCAGGGCTGGCACCCCTGCCAACTCCCCGAGGCCCTGCTCGAACGCATCATCCACGTCAGCTCCAACCCAGGCGACCTGGTCTTCGACCCCTTCGCCGGCTCAGGCACCACCCTCGCCGCCGCCGCCAAACTCAAACGCGACTGGCTGGGATGCGAACTCAGCAAAGACTACGCCAAACGCGCCACGCAGCGCATCAAACACGTCGCCGAGACCGGCCAGACCATGAAAGTCGATTGCGCTGACAAGGGCATCCAACGCGGCAAACCCAAAAAGAAAGCCGAACCCCACCGATCAAAAAAAGACGCGGAGGGCAAGCTGCTGTGGAGCGGGAAGGGCTGAATATTTTGATTAAACCATCAATTCAAAGTAAATACGCCTTAGAGACTGCATTTTTTGCACAGCGACGCTAGGATCGGTCCGGATTGAAAGCCGACTTTAGGTGTAGAAAACCACTCAAATCGCTATCAACCGGCCCCATATCAACCAAATAAACCTTGATCTATCGCATTTACCGGGGTATCCTGCACATTCGCAAGTCTACGGGTCGGATTCATCTCAAATGGGTCGAGGAGTGGGGATTGAGCGAGCTACACGCCAGTCGCGTCACAGGGGTCCGTAACCCCTGGCAGAAAGAGCGATCGCAACCAGCGATCACTGCCGCGCTTATCGCCTCGTGCCTGGCGATGTTCCTGTGCTTCTTGGCGACGGTTTTCGGGCTGGGGCCGGAGGGCGAATGGCTCTCCCTACCGCCTGACTACACCGGGTTCGGCTGGGCGATCCGGCTGCTTGGCGGGGCGTTGGGAATGGCTGCCCTCATCTGCCTCTATCTGATCCACAGACGCGGCCGCAAACGCAGCCGAAGGCACCGGCACTCGTTCGCCGGGAAGATGGTGCGCCTGGGTATGGCCCTGTCACTGATCAGCATCACCTGGGAGATCGCCGTCCTCGGCCTCGTGGTCCTGCTGGGCCTGGCCCTGGTCTATGGCCTGTTCGGCGAAGGCGGGTTCTGAGCGTTTGCCGTTCAACCATAGTGTGCGATGTTAAGCCGCCGCGGCCACGCGGCGTACTCCGGGCGGTATACCCACGCGGCGCACTCCGGGATGTGTACCCGGGCTAAACCCGTGGGCACAACGCTACAAACGATGTAGGCGCGCTCTGACCCACTCACCCCCGCGAACCGCTCACACCCGCATCCCACTAAGATTCTCAAGCCCCACCCGCGCCGATTCCATCGGGCTGTCTTTCCAATTGCTGTCCTGTTCGACCACCAGGTACTTCACCCCGCAACCCTCCGCCGCATCGAGGATCGCACCGAAATCAATCGTCCCCGTACCCACCTCCGCGAAGCCCTTGTCCGCCGTGTCCGCCATATCCTTCATGTGCAGGATCGGCAGCCGACCGCTGAGCTTCTGCATCCAGTCAAGCGGGTCGTCCCCCGCCTTGGCGACCCAGTACACATCCAACTCACTATTCAACTCCGTGCCGTCAAATAAGTGATCGATCCCGCGCTTCCCGTCGGCATCGATTTCCCATTCAAAGTCGTGGTTGTGGTAGCACAGCGTCAGGCCGTGCCCGCTTAACGCCTTCGCCGACTCGGCGATCCGGCCCGCCAGCTCGCCGTAGCCGTGTCGCTGCGATTCATCGAGGTAGGGAAAAATCACGTACCGGTAACCCAGCACCTCGGCACGCTCAACCACCGCCGGGATATTATTGAGTAGATCGTCACCCCCCTCGTGCGCCGCGATCGCCGCCAGCCCGTGCTTGTCGAGCAGTGCGCGGTACTGCTCCGCCGTCCGACCGTACAGCCCCGCCATCTCGACGTATCGGTACCCGATCGCCGCGACCTGCGCCAACCCCGCGTCCAGGTCCTCAGCCAAAATGTCTCGAACGGTGTAAAGCTGCAATCCGATCGGCAGGGACATGGCGTGCTCCAACTCTGGTAAAGGAAATAAACCGGGGGCCAATCAATTTAGCCACGCCCCCCAGCCCCGGCAAGGCGTTTTGCTCATGTAACACATTTACATTTCGCGTAGCGCTATCAGCATGAAACGCCGTCGAGTGCGTGATCGATCAGCACCCCCGCCGCCCGCTTCGCCGTCGCCCCGGCACACCCCTTGTCCTTCACCGGACACACCTGCGTGTACACGACCGCGCCCTCCATCAATAAACACAACTGCGACGCCAGCACGCCGGGCTCCCGGGCCCCGGCCTGCGCCGCCAGCTCACGGACATACTTCTCAATCAGCCGTTTGTGCTCAGCCGACGCCGCGTGGATCGGGTCGTCCTGGTCTGCGTATTCCGCCGTGGCGTTGATGAACATGCACCCGCTGAACCCCGGATCCGCAAACCAGTCACCCAACTCATCAAAGATCGCCAGCAGCCGGTCCCGCGGATCTTTCGCCCGCCTCTCAACCCCCAGCATAAACTGGTTGCGCCAACGCTCATCCCGAACCCGCAACACCGCCAGGATCAGCTCCTCTTTCGACCGGAAGTGGTTGTACAGCGTCATCTTCGCCACCCCCGCCACCTCCAGAACCCTATCTATTCCGGTCGCGTGGAAGCCCTCCTGACCAAATAGCTCCAGGGCCGCCTCAACCAGCTGATCACGCTTTTTGGACATCGCACAGCCCTTTCGCTCATTCTTATACTCATATCTATACCATATAGTATATCGAATAACAGGCTAATAACGATGATTTTTGAAAAATTTCTGATTTGTGGACATTTTTAAACTTGACAGGAATAGACAGAACGGTATGTTTGTTATGCATGGCGTGAGCGGGGCGGTCTGCTCAATCAAAACACCACGCCCAACCACGGGCAGGAACATCACACCAAGCAGGAGACAAACCATGAACAACCTCAATCGAAACACCCTCGTACTGACAGCGCTGATCCAGACCGTCCTATGGGGCGGGACACCGGCCCCCGCTTTGGCAGACCAGGCTTCGGATCCCGGCGCGCCCAAGTCCCAGGCTCTCAACGAAGCACTCAAAGCCCACGGCGGAATAACCACCTGGCAATCCTACGCACAGCTGAACTACGCAACCCGCGACTTCCCCCTGGGCGCCAACGCCCCCTTCAACTTCACCCAGACCACCGACCTGCGATCACGAAAACACCTGACCCGCGGCAAAGACTTCACCTCCGGCAAAAACGAACACGACGCCTGGGCCCTCCCCAACACCGACGCACTGGGCCTGCCCCCAAGCTTCTTCGAATCCGGCAACTTCTATTTCATCGCCATGCCCTTCGTCTTCGCAGACCCCGGCGTCATCTCACGTGACCTGGGCACCAAGACATTCCAAGACCGGCAGTACGACCTCGTCGCCATCTCCTACCCCGCAGGCATCGGCGACACCCCCGAGGACGACTACATCCTCTACATCGATGCCCAAACCCACCGCCTGTACATGATCGACTTCGTCCCCACCAGTGCCGAGGTCAACGGCAACACCCCCATCGAAGAACTTCCACGCAAGGCACTCGTCTTCGATCAGTGGCAGCAAGCCGACGGCCTGCTCGTGCCCAGCAAGTTGACGTTCTACGGCTGGGCCGACGGCCAACTACAAGGCGACGGCAATACCTACTTCATCCACGACGTGGCCTTCTCTGAAACACGACCCGACGCAACCCAGTTCACACGGACCGCTCACGCTGATCAATCGAACTAACCGTCTCCTCCCCCCACCGCCACGGGCGGCCCGACCGCCGCCCGATGGCATTTCACAACCCTCCCAATCTCCAAAGGAACCGACTCGTGACACATCAAACAAACTCACAAACTGTCCTCATCACAGGCGGGGCCACAGGCATCGGGTACGCCGTTGCAGAAGCCTTCCTCGCTAAGGGCGCCAACGTCGTACTCAACGGCCGGACCGGATCCAAGCTCCAAGACGCCGCCAAACAACTCGGCCATCCGGACCGTGTCGCCACCGTCGCCGGCGATATCACGCAAGCCCCGACCGCCGACAAACTCGTCGATACCGCGGTCGATCGCTTCGGTGGTGTCGACGTGCTGATCAACAACGCCGGCATCTTCAGCATGAAACCTTTTACCGATTACGCCGTGGATGAAGTCGACGGGTTCCTGGGTTACGTCCGTGGAACCTTTGTGCTCTCTCAGGCCGCCGTCCGCCAATTCCGCAAGCAAGGCAGCGGCGGGTCCATCGTCAACATCAGCACCATCCTCGCGCTCAACGGCATCGCCGGCATCACCTCCAGCGCACCGATCGCCGCCAAGGGTGGCATCACCGCGCTCACCAAAAACCTCTCCGCCGAACTCGCCGAAGACAACATCCGCATCAACGCCGTCGCACCCGGCGTCGTCCCCACACCGCTCTACGGCGACCTGACCGACGAGCAACTCAACGCCCTGCACGACCTGCAACCACTTGGCCGGTACGGCACACCCAAAGACATCGCCGACGCCGTGCTTTACCTGGCCAACGCCCAATGGGTCACCGGCGTGATCCTCCCGGTCGACGGCGGCGTCGATGCCGGCGGCGACGGCACCACGCGACGCAAAACCCCAGAACTGGAAACCGCCGCCGCGTAACCCGAACCGTCCCCACGTAGCGACGCGACTTGTCGCGCTCCCGGCTCCGCCGGGGGATCAGTCAACGAAACCCGTAAGAAGTCTCATCAACCGAAAGGAGCACCCCCATGGCAGGCAAAAACACCCTCGAATTCAACGAGCAAAACTTCCAGGAAAAGGTGATCGACCACGAAGGCACGGTGCTGGTCGACTTCTGGGCCGAGTGGTGCCCGCCATGCAAAGCGATCGGCCCCGTGATCGACGCCCTGGCGGAGGACTACGCCGGCGACGTTCCCGTCGGAAAGGTCGACGTCGACGCCAACCCCAACCTGGCGTCGAAGTACGGCATCCGATCGATCCCCGCGCTGGTCGTCTTCCGTGACGGCGAAGTAGTCAACCAACTCGCCGGCTATCAGTCCAAGGACGTCCTCGCCGCCGCGATCGAAGGCGCTCGGAGTATCCCCACCGCTTAACTTGTCCCTCCAACCCCCCGCCCGGGTCGGCCCCACCGCCGGCCCGGGCTTTCATCGAGCAAACTCACGACTCACACCCATGCCCGAACCCACGCCACACGAGAACGAACCCGCCAGGCATCAAAACGACGACGCGGAAACCTGGGACCACCTCTGCGGCCCGGACCCCAACTGGCGAGAAGCTTTGGAGAACGAAAATGATTGACCTCTTCCATCCGGGCGAACTCGCGGTACAAGAACGTGCCGGCGTTTCATCCCAGGCACAAAAAGTCGGCCGGATCATCGCTTCACACATGCCCCCGGGCGCAGACCGCTTCCTCGCCGCGCTGCCGATCTTGTTTCAGGGCGGCGTCGATGCGCAAGGGGACGTCTGGGCCTCGGCTCTCACTGGCGACCCGGGTTTCGCCACCGTGACCGGCCCCCAGGACGTGGAGGTCCGCGCCAACCCCGTACCCACCGACCCACTTAATAGATACGGTCAACCGGGCGTGCCCGCCGGGTTCCTCGCGATCGACCTTGCGACCAGGCAACGTTTCCGGTTCAACGGGGAAGCGACCCATGCGGACGATACGCTCCGCGTCGCCGTCAACCAGGCCTACGGCAACTGCCCCAAGTACATCCAACGACGGGCAGTCACGGTCCACGACGCGCCCTTGGCAGCGGGCCCCGCCGTCACCGGTTCAGCCCTGACCACGGGTGACATCGACCTGATCCGCCGGGCCGACACCTTCTTCATCGCCAGCACCGCTCAGGGCCACGGAACGGATGTATCCCACCGCGGCGGCGCACCCGGGTTTGTCCGGGTCACAGACCAAGGCGAGATCACCTTCAAGGATTACGCCGGCAACAACATGTTCCAGACCCTTGGGAACCTGACCAGCGACCCCCGGGCCGGATTTTTGTTCATCGACTTTATGACCGGCGACACCCTGCAAATCTCAGGCCGGGCCGAAGTCCAATGGGCAAGCCCCTGCGACCAGGATTTCACAGACACCGGCCGATCCGTGACGTTCACACCCGATCGCGTGATCCGCACCCCCCATGCCATACCACACCGATGGGTCTTAAAGGACTACTCGCCGTTCAACCCCCACGAGAATTAGTGATAAATCTGGCCGGCTGTCCCCGATCATCCAATCCAAGATCAATCGTAGACTTACCAGAAATACGCCCGCGTTTCCCGAGATAAACAGGCATAGACACAGCCCCCGCCCGGCGGTACCTTTGGCTGATCGGCGGTGATTGAGCACAGCGCGTGGATGTGAGCCACACGCGGTCACCGATGAAACCCCCTCAGGGCCAGCCAGGGATGGCGATAAGCACAACCGAAAAATCTTTCGTCCACCTGCACGTCCACAGCCAGTACTCCCTGCTGGATGGCGCCTGCAAGACCAAGGACTTAGTCAAACGCG
Source organism: Phycisphaeraceae bacterium (assembly GCA_029260675.1). Classification (GTDB taxonomy): domain Bacteria; phylum Planctomycetota; class Phycisphaerae; order Phycisphaerales; family Phycisphaeraceae; genus JAJRRS01. Next base: position 8,451 of record JAJDCV010000040.1, on the reverse strand, counting down.
CCAAAGAGCTGAACCAAAGCTCCATCGCCATCACCGACCACGGCTGCCTGTTCGGGGTCGTTGATTTCTACTCAAAAGCCGTCGCCGCCGGGGTCAAGCCCATCATCGGGATCGAGGCCTACATGGCCGCCGAATCCCGCAAAAACCGCACCGCCACCGGCGTCAAGGACGGCGGGTACCACCTGCTGCTGCTCGCGCAGAACCACCAGGGCTACAAAAACCTCCTCAAACTCGGGTCCATCGCCTATACCGAGGGCTTCTACTACAAGCCACGGATCGACAAGGAAGTCCTCAAGCAATACTCAGACGGCCTTATCTGCACCAGCGCCTGCCTCGGCGGAGAGATCCCCTCCGCCTTGATGAAGGACGACCGCAAACGCGCTAAAGAAATCGCCGAGACCTACCTCGAAATCTTCGGCCCGGACCGGTTCTTCATCGAGCTGCAAAAACACATCCGAGAGCAGGACCAGGTCAACCCCGCCCTGATGGACCTCGCCGACCGGATGGGCATCGGCACCGTCGCCACCAACGACGTCCACTTCCTCCTGGAAAACGATCACGGCCCGCACGACGCCCTGTGCTGCATCTCCACCGGTAAACTCATCAGCGACGAGAGCCGGATGAAGTACCCCACGCAGCTCTACCTCAAGAGCGCCGAGCAGATGTACGCCGCAATGGACCACGCCAAGTGGGCCGAGGCCTGCGAGAACACCCTCCGCATCGCAGACATGTGCGAGCTGGAACTGGACTTCTCGACCAGCCACGCACCGGTTGTGAAGATCGAACAAGTCAAGCAGATGGCGGATGGCGGATTGGGGATGGGGGATGGAAAAGACACACCCCCCAACAGCCCATCCGCCATCCACCATCCGCCATCCACCATTTCTTCATCCCCCATCGGCTCCACCCCCTGGTACCAAAACTACTGTGCCGGGTTCGACCTTGAGCCCTTCGACCAACTCAACGACAAAGACACCACCGCTGAGGATCTCAAGGCCCAGTGCGACGACGCGCTCCGCAAGCTATGCGAGGCCGGCCTGATCTGGCGCTACGGCCAAGACGGGATCACCGACGCAATCCGCGCCCGGCTGGATCGCGAACTGAACATCCTCGCCGACAAGATGATCTCGGCCTATTTCCTGATCGTTTGGGACTTCGTCAACGAGGCACGCAGACGCGGCATCCCCTCCAACGCCCGTGGCTCGGCCGTCGGGACCATGGTCGGGTACGTCTTGGGCCTGTCCAACGCCTGCCCCGTGAAGTACGGCCTGCTCTTCGAGCGGTTCACCGACCCCGACCGATCGGAATACCCCGATATCGATATCGACATCTGCCAGAACGGCCGGCAGGAGATCATCGACTACGTCCGTCAAAAATACGGCCACGTCGCACAGATCATCACCTTCGGCACGCTCAAAGCACGCGCCGCCATCCGCGACGTCGGCCGAGTGATGGACGTCCCGCTTAGCGAGGTCAACAAGGTCTGCGAACTCATCGGCGACGGCCTGGGCATCACCCTCGAAAAAGCACTCGACAAAGAACCCGAACTCAAAAAACTCTACCTCGACAACCCCACCCACAAGCGGATGATCGACACCGCCATGCGCCTCGAGGGCCTCGCACGCCACGCAGGGGTCCACGCCGCCGGCGTCGTCCTGGCGACCCAGCCGCTGGACAATATCATCCCCCTCTATCAGCCCCCGGGCACCGACCAACTCGTCACCCAGTGGGACGGCCCGACCGTCGAAAAAGTCGGCCTCCTGAAAATGGACTTCCTGGGACTGCGAACCCTCTCCATCATCGAGCGCGCGAAGAAGCTGGTGAAGCAGACGCTTGATGACGCGACGATCAAGAAAGCTGTTGCATCGGGTATCGGGTATCGGGGTTCGGGGTTCGGTAAGACGGAAGATGCCGGACCCGCTCCCGATTCCATCCCCCCGAAACCCGATACCCGATACCCGATACCCGACACCGACCCCCTCGACCTCGACCGCCTCACCTACGACGACCCAAACGTCCTCGCCCTCTTCCAGCGCGGCGAGACCGCAGGCGTGTTCCAGTTCGAGTCCGGCGGGATGCGCAACCTACTCATGGCCATGCGCCCAGACCGCCTCGAAGACCTCATCGCCGCCAACGCGCTGTATCGCCCCGGGCCCATGGAGCTCATCCCAAACTACAACGACCGCAAGCACGGCCGGGAAAACGTCCCCAGAGTCAATGAGATCGTCGACCGCCTGACCCAAGAGACCTACGGCATCATGGTCTACCAGGAGCAGGTCATGCAGGTCGTCAACGAGCTGGGTGACATCCCCTTACGCGCCGCGTACTCCCTGATCAAGGCGATCAGCAAGAAGAACATCAAGATCATCGATGCCAACCGCGCCCAGTTCATCAAGGGTGCCGCCGAAAAAAGCGTCTCCGAGCATCAGGCCAACGGGCTGTTCGACCTGATCCTCAAGTTCGCAGGCTACGGGTTTAATAAGTCTCACGCCACGGGCTACTCGATCGTCGCCTACCAGACCGCCTACCTCAAGACCTACTTCCCCATCCAGTATATGGCCGCCCTGCTGACCTTCGAATCCGTCAGCACCGACAAGGTCGTCGAGTACATCGACGTCTGTAAACGCGTGATGCTGCCCAACGGCCAACGCGGTATCACCGTCGGCCAACCGGACATCAACCTCTCCGACACCGCCTTCACCGTCGTCTTCGATAAAGACCAGCCCCGCGACCCGAACCACGGCCACATCCGCTTCGGGCTCTCCGCGGTCAAGGGCGTCGGTGAAAAAGCCATGGACGCCATCATCGCCGCACGCGAAAAAGGCGAACCCTTCTCCAGCCTCTACGACTTCTGCGAACGCGTCCCCCTGGGCACCGTCAACAAGGCCACGATCGAGGCCCTCATCAAGTGCGGCGCGTTCGATGAGATCCACGGCATCGAAAACCGCGCCTCCATGGTCGCCGCCATGGAAAGCGCCATCCAGGCCGGACAACGCGCCGCCTCCGACCGCGATTCCGGGCAGATGAATTTCTTCGGCGGCGCAGCCGGCGACGACGCACCCGATGCGCTCCCCGAAGTCACGCTGCCCAATATCACGCCCTGGTCCAAGCAGGAACTACTCAAACACGAAAAAGCCGTCCTGGGTTTCTACGTCTCCAGCCACCCCATGGACGAACACCGCGACACCCTGCAACGATACAGCACATGCTCCATCGCCGACGTCGCACAGCTCCGCGCCGAAACCCAGGTCATCCTCGGCGGGATGCTCACACGTGTCCGCCCCACCTTCACCCGCGCCTCCGGCAAGAAGATGGCCCACCTCACACTCGAAGACAAGACCGGCCCGATCGACGCCGTCGTCTTCCCACGCACCTACGACGTCGTCGCGCCCCTGCTCGAAAACGACCGCATCGTCTTCCTACAGGGCAAGGTCGACCGTAAACGCGAGACGCCGCAGTTGCTGGTCGACGAAGTCATCCCCATCGAGAACGCCGCCGAACAGCTCACACGCGCCGTCATGATCGTCCTCCGTGACGGCAACGACCCCGGCAAGGGCAAGGTGTTTAACGGCGAACTCGCTCAACTCCGCGAAGTCCTGCGCATGGCCGCCAACCGCGGGCAGTCTCGCGCCGAAGTCATCCTCGAACTACACCAGCAAAACAAAATCGTCACCCTACGGCTCCCCTCGAGCATGCGCATCTGCGTCGACGAACACCTCACCCACGGCATCACCGCCACGATCGAACGCGCCAACCCAGGCCAAGCCCAGTGCGAATTCATCGGCCCGCCCAAGGTCAACCCCAACCTCGCCCCCAAAGAACTGATGCACGACGACGAACTCGATCAGGGCCCTACCCTCGCCATGTCCTCCAGCGCCCAAGGCGAAGAAGTCTGCGCCAGCATCGACCGCTACTGACCCAACCGCGCCCTATACCCAACCCACACCTGAAACAACAAAGCCCAGTCATGGCCCAAAGGGCCTTGGCCGGGATTACTCACCCATATCACAAAATAAAGAAGCCCACGGATTGTATCCGTGGGCTCCGGTTATCCTGTTTCAATTATCTCACCCCCAGCCATCTCACCCCTTCGCCTTCATCAGATCCCGGATCTCCTCAAGCAGCACCTCCTGCTTCGGCGGGGCAGCCGGCGCGGCGGGCGATTCCTCTTCCTTCTTCTTCAGGTTGTTCATCACTTTGATCACCATGAAGATCGCAAACGCGATAATCACAAAGTTGATGACCGCGTTGATGAATACTCCAACATTCATGTTCACCGCCGCAACCGTATTCCCCTCGGCGTCCAACGACGCCTTCTGAAGTTCCACGACAATTTCCGAGAAATCCACCCCGCCCGTGATGATCCCGATCGGGGGCATAATCACGTCCGCGACGAATGATTTAACGATCCCCCCGAACGCCGCCCCGATCACGATCCCGATCGCCATATCCATGACGTTCCCACGCATCGCGAATTCTTTGAACTCTTTAACCATCCCCATGACCGGGCTCCTTTCGCTGATTTAAACAGGTTAACAACCACTCGGAGGTTAACAGGTAAACAACTTCACGATTTCCCCCTCAAGCCGGCAACAATGGGCGGGTCGCCAACACCTTAACCAAACCCGCCTTGGCCGAACCTGACATGCCCCGAAATTGTCTCCCACATAGGCCTGCCGTGCAACCACGCTCGCCGACCCGCACCGGCCGTGTGTAACTAATACTCACCTACCACAGAACAACATAAAGGGATATACTGGTTGGCCGTTCTCCGCCCCACCCTCGGGCCCGCATCTTCTGCAAAGGGCAACGCCATGCGCAAACTCGTCTACCCGGTCCTGATCATCATCATCCTGGCCCTTGGCGGTTACCTCCTGACCATCAAGATCGAAGAATGGAGCGCCAACCAGCGTGCCGCAGCTCCGCCCGAGCAGGTCACCATCCACTTCGTCGTCACCGTTCCCCCAGAAACCCCGCGCTACCAGAAGCTCTACCTCGCCGGCAACGTCAAAGAGCTAGGCACCTGGCGCGCCGAAGGCCTGGAACTTAAAAAAGAAAACGATGATGGCAAGTACGCCGCCACCGTACAACTCGCCGGCGGTGTCCCCGTCGAATACAAAGTCACACGCGGGTCGTGGAACTCCGTCGAACGCGGACCCGACGGCGCAGAGATCGACAACCGCACACTCAACCCCGTCAAGACCGAGTCCGTCAACGTCAAGGTCGCCACCTGGGTCGACCAGGGCAAAGCCGAGCCCGGTAAGTCCACCGCCTCCGGCAACATCCGCATGCACCTGGGCTTCCACTCCACGCTCCTGAATAACGACCGCACCCTCGCCGTCTACCTCCCGCCCGGCTACGACCAGAACCCCGACCAACGCTACCCCGTGCTCTACCTGCAGGACGGCCAGAATCTCTTCGACACCGCGACTTCATTCGCAGGCGTCGAGTGGAACGCCGACGAGACCGCCGAAAAACTCATCAACGACGGCAAGATCAACCCCGTCATCATCGTCGGTGTCTATAACTCCCCCGACCGCACAGAGGAATACACACCCATACAGGCAAACGAATCCGACCCCGTCGCACGCGGCGTCTACTACGGCTGGTTCGTCGCCTACGAAGCCAAACGCTTCATCGACAAGACCTACCGCACCCTCCCCGGCCGTGAAAACACCACCATCGCCGGCTCATCGCTCGGCGGGCTGATCGCACTGGACACCGCACGCGCCCACAACGACATCTTCGGTGCCTGCGCCGCGATCTCACCATCCCTCTGGTCCGCCGAGGGCGAGCTGCTCAGCCAGTGGACCGCCGACCACGACTGGATGAAAGGCACACGCTTCTGGGTCGACATGGGCGAAGGCGAGACCGAAGACTACCCCACCGGCGAGGCCGTCCCCCACCTCCAGACCCTCGTCGCCACACTCGAATCCGCCGGCCTCACCAAAGGCAACGACTACCAGGACCTCGTCGCCGAGGGCGATGAACAAAACGAAGCCGCCTGGTCCAAACGCTTCGGCCAGGTGTTGACCTACCTCTACGGAAAATAATCACCGCCCCGACCACCCCAATAGCTCTACCCCCAGCCCCCGGCTTTGCCGGGGGTTTTCTTGTTAAACAACGCATCAAACAAACTGATTCATAAGCCTGCACATACACCGCCCCGGTGCTTCCGCAGGACACCCGGCAGGTGTTTCAAAACCATTCAACCCTGCGCACCACACACACACTTGCCGTGCAAGCACCTCCCGAACAAACGTAGCGGAAATGTCATACGAAGCGGCGCGACTTGTCGCGTCCGCCCCCCCTACTCCACCTTCTCCAGCAACATAAACCGCTGCGGCCGCAATTCGTCGTCGATCTCATCCATCGGGAACGCCGTGACCGTGTCGCCCTTCAGGTGGTTCTTATAAATATTGATCGGCCGACTCACCGCCAGCTTGTCGTCGTGCTTGACGATCAACTGAACCTGCAGCTTCGACGTGTCAATCTTGTAGAACGCCCCGTTGCTCCACTGCCACCGCGTGTCGCGGGTCCAGGCCTGCGATGGGATCCGCTCCATAAGCACCTCCGCGTCCGGCTGCTCCTTGGCCCAGGCGTCCTTCGCATACCGCACCACCTCGTCCCGATCCCCGCCGGTAAACTCATCCGGCGGCAGGGTGTTCCCCGCAATGATCTGCGACTCCAACGCCTTGGCCCGCTCACGGATCTGTCCGCGCACCGCCTCGATCCTTTCTACATAAGGCTTGGCCTCCTCCTCACTGAAGGCCTGCAACACCAGCAGCTTCTGTTCCGCCCACCCCAGACGCTGCTCGATCCCGCTGTCCTTGCCGAAAAATAACGGCTTCTGCTCCGCCACCCCCTGGTCCGCCAGGTCCGTCGCCTCCTTGATGTCCGCCTCAAACGCCGCCGGGAGCTGCTGCTTGTACTCGATCAACGCCCCCGAAAACGCATTACGTTGCGACTGGAAGTGGCCGAACTGCTTCTCAATTTGACCGCCCTCATCGGTCCGCTGCTCGACCAAAGGCAGATACGTCTGGGCGATCCGCTTCACCTCCGCCAACACCTGCCCGTCCTCACTGACCACCTGCGCCAGCTTCTCCGGCTGCTGCGAAACAAGCTGGAAGCTGTAATACCGCCCGGTGAAGTCACGCAACAACGCAAAGTCATTCTCGAAATCGGGGTAATGCTCCATCCCCGTCAGCTTGGCCAGCTCGACGTCGACCGCCTTGAGCCTCGACTCCAACGCACCGAGCAACTCGCCGCCCCGCTTCACCTCATCGGCGGTCGGCTGAACCTGCGGATGCCCCGCCGGGAGCTGCTCGATATATCCCACCGCCAGCGCATGCTTCTTCCAACCCGTCGCCACCGTCTCCAACGCCGCACGCACCTCGCTGTGTACCGGCTTGGACCCCTCCGCATCGAGCCGGGCAACCACCGCCGAGGCGCTCCCGGCATAGTTATCCGTCTCGCGGACGTACCAGCCCGCGTCCTTCAGAAGCTTCTCCTGCTTGTAGTCGAGCTTCGGCGCCGCCTGCGCCGGCGACGCACCTGCCGGGGCATCCTCACCACCTGTTTCATCTGACGCATCGGCAGCATCTTTCTGATCAGCCGCTTCCGGATTCAAAATCGCACGGACCTCGGCGACGCCCTTGGCCGCTGCGTCGTACTTGGCTTGCACCGCCTTTACCTCGTCGTCATCCGCCGGCAGCTTGGCCAATAGATCCGACGCCTCGCCCAACCGCTTGTCCGCCGAATCCAGACGCATCGCCGTAAGTTTCGCCCGGCTGCCCTTGGCGGGGTTTTCCGCCGTCCCCGCCGAGCCACGCGCCGCTTTCAGATCCGCCTCAGCATTCTTCACCGCGGTCTGCGCCTTGTCCAGGTCCGCCTGCTCCTGATCGTCAAGCCCGTAAGCACCGCTCACCGACAACGCCAACACCAACACCGCCACCAGAGCACGCACGCCGCGCCGACACAAAACCTGATTCATCGTCCAGCTCCTTAATGTGGTTGGATGCCAAACGTACACCCGCCTCACCTGATTTGGTACTCAAAATATGAACCCACACCCCGTAGCCTAACCGGGCCAAAGACGCCTGAGTTTATCACCCCTCGGCATGCGAGTACAAGCACAAAACATCGACAGACCAAGATCGTGCCGGACTCTGCCGATCACGTGCGCACATGCCGGCTCATCCGCCTGACAAATCACAAAAGGCCCGTGACTTTACCCGTCCCTTGCCTCGCCAGGACTTGCGTGTAACCCTTGAGCCTCATCGACCGCGCACGTGCGCACAAACCCGTCGTTCCGCCCTATTGTGGAGACGCAACTTATCCCCGGACTCACTCCCGGGGCGGGGGCGTCTGCCGACAACCTCACGACGGCGATCGACAGCTACCCTGAGCATCCAAAGATTAAAAGGACCAGGACTCGAGGGCTGCCCCCAC
>JAJDCV010000039.1 GCA_029260675.1 Phycisphaeraceae bacterium | reverse complement strand
GGAAGAACTTCTTGGGTGCATCCTCCATAAAGTCTTCGCGCTCGATGAAAAGCTCGCCACAGAACGGCACGGGGCGTGTCCCGGCGTCAGGGTCTTCGGGGTTGTTGATGCAGTCCATCTGCTCGACCTGACCGTCGGGGGAGTTGGTGATGACGACCTTCAATGGATCGAGGACGGCCATCCGGCGGGGGGCGGTTTTGTTCAGGTCGGTACGGACGCAGTGTTCCAGGAGGGCGACCTCGATGTTGTTCTCGCGCTTGGCGACGCCGACGGTCTCCCAGAAGTCGATGATCGCCTTGGGCGGGTAGCCCCGGCGTCGCATCGCCACCAGCGTTGGCATCCGGGGGTCGTCCCACCCGGTGACGTGGCCCTGGTCGACAAGTTCCATCAGCTTCCGCTTGGAGGTGACGGTGTAGGTGATGTTGCCGCGTGCGAACTCGATCTGCCGGGTGGGGAAGATGCCTAGCTCGCTGATGAACCAGTCGTAGAGCGGGCGGTGGTCCTCGAACTCCAGCGAGCAGAGGGAGTGTGTGATTTTTTCGATCGAGTCGCTCTGGCCGTGGGCATAGTCGTACATCGGGTAGACGCACCAGGTATTGCCGGTGCGTGGGTGCTCGGCGTGGAGGACGCGGTACATGACCGGGTCGCGCATGTTCAGGTTGGGTGACGCCATGTCGATTTTGGCGCGCAGGACCTTCGAGCCGTTGGGGAACTCACCGGCCTTCATGCGTGCGAACAAGTCCAGGCTTTCTTCGGCGGGCCGTTCGCGGAACGGGCTGGGCGTTCCGGGGGTAGTCAGCGTGCCGCGGGCTTCCCGGATCTGCTCGGCGGTCTGCTCATCGACGTAGGCCTTGCCCGCTTCGATCAGCTTGACCGCCCACTGATAAAGCTGATCGAAGTAGTCCGAGGCGTAGTACTCGTGCTCGCCCCAGTCAAAGCCCAACCAAGCGATGTCCTGCTTGATCCCGTCGATGTATTCCTGTTTTTCCTTGATGGGGTTGGTGTCATCCATGCGTAGGTGGCAGGTCCCGCCGTACTCGCGAGCCAGGCCGAAGCTGATGCAGATGGCCTTGGTGTGTCCCAGGTGCAGGTAGCCGTTGGGCTCCGGCGGGAAGCGGGTAACGATCGGCGCGTCGAAACGGCCGCTGGCCAGGTCCTCGTCGATAAAGGACTTGATGAAGTGTGTTGTCGGCTTGGCGTCGGCTGTGGTCATGGGGGATTGGGGATTCGGGGTTGGGGGTTAGGGCTTGGGGTCTACAAGCAAATAGCTAACGGCTAATGAAGAACCACGTCACCGAGACCGGATTGTATCGTCATCCGAGCCGGCAGGTCTCCCCCCCACCGCTTCCGCTACAATCCCGCCATGACCGGCCAAACCGACAAACCCCCGGCTCCCATCGTCACACGCTTCGCCCCCAGCCCCACGGGGAACCTGCATATCGGCGGGGCTCGCACCGCCCTGTTCGCCTGGGCGTTTGCCCGCAAACACGGCGGGCAACTGATCCTGCGGATCGAAGATACCGACCTGGCACGGTCCACACCGGAGTCCACCAAGGGCATCCTCCGCGACCTTAAATGGTTAGGACTCGACTGGGACCAGGGGCCCAACCCGGAGGCTGACGACCCCTACGACCTCGAAAGCCAGAAAGGCGACCACGGCCCGTACTTCCAGTCACAACGCCACGAGCAAGGCATCTACGACAAACTGATCCAGAAACTGCTGGACTTAGGCCTGGCCTACGAAGACGAAGACGCGGTGCGGTTCCGGATGGACAAGGACATCGCTTTTAACGATGTGGTGTACGGCCCGATCGAGGTCAAAGCGGCCGACCTGGAAGACTTCATCATCCGCAAGGGCGATAAAGGCGGCCGGCTCCCGACGTTTCATTTTGCCGTGACCGTTGACGATGCCCTGATGGAAGTCACCCACGTCATCCGTGGCCAGGAGCACCTGACCAACACGTCCAAACATGCTGCGCTGTGCGACGCGCTGGGATTCAACCGTCCGCAGTGGGTCCACCTGCCGTCGATCATGAACGCGGACGGGTCAAAGATGAGTAAGCGGGATAAGGTGAAGGCGGCGAGGAAAGCGGCTCAAAGAATCGCTTTAGATTATGATGGTTCAATTGAGCGGGCTGTTTTGGCCTTATGGGGTGCATGGCAATCTGCTAGTGCAATTCATTTGGACATGTATGGTGAACCCAATCCCATTGAGCACGAAGAAACCGAATTTATCTCTGCGTATCAACGATTCTTAATCGACAAGGAAGACAATGCAATCAGCCTTGCCGATTTAGATATACTCGCAACCGTACTACCAGTAATCAAACCGCCGGAGATTGAGGTTGATGATTTTCGACATTACGGTTATCTGCCGAACATCACGCTAAGTTACATAGCCTTACTTGGCTGGAATCCTGGGGATGACATCGAGCGATTTGACTTGAACTTTTTAATCGACAACTTTGATCTTACAAGGATCGGTAAGAAAAACTCACAATTCGATCGCACCAAACTTGCTAAGTTCAATGCCGAGGCCCTGGCGGAGATGACTTCGGAACGGTTCATCGAACTGCTGAGTAAGCATTTTATTGAATTCCACCGTGAATTCATAAACAAGTTGGGTGAAATCGGATTCCAGACCTTTGCCACCGCTTATCAGGCGCGGAGTCAAACACTGAACACCCCCGCCGAGCTAGGGCGTTTCTTCGTTTGCGCAGACGATGAGATCGAGTACAACGCCAAGGCTGTCAAGAAAAATCTCGCGAAGAATGAAGGCGAGGGCCTGAACGTGTTGCAACAGTTCCGTGGCGAGTTGGATGCCTGTGTTGACTGGACCGCCGACACATTGCACAGCCTGATCGAGTCGTTTGTCGAGAAGCATCAACTCAAGAACATGGGCAGTGTCGCTCAGCCGTTGCGTGTGGCGTTGACGGGGAATGCGGTGAGTCCGGAGATTGGGCCGACGCTTGAGTTGCTTGGGAAAGAGGCCGTGTTGAAGCGTATTGATCGTTGTGTGGAGACGTGCGGTTGATAGCTGACGCGACAAGTCGCGTCGCTTCGTAGCGGCATTCTAATATATCCCCCTACCCTGAACCCCAGACCCTAGACCCTATGCACTACTGGCTGATCAAAACCGAGCCCGGGACGTGGTCGTGGGAGGACCAACTCAAGTCTGCGAAGAAGACCACGACATGGGATGGTGTTCGCAACTACCAGGCCAACAACTTTATGAAGGCGATGGCCAAGGGCGATAAGGCGTTCTTTTACCACTCGGTCAACGAGAAGCAGATCGTGGGGGTGGTCAAGGTCGTTAAGGAGCACGAGCCGGACCCCAGCGATATAACTGGCAAAGGTTTTGGGATGGTGAGCGTACAGGCGGTCGAGGCCGTAAAAAGTCCGGTCACGCTGGCGGAGATCAAGGGTGATGCGAAGCTCGCGGACATGGTGCTAGTTAAGAACTCCCGCCTGAGTGTCCAGCCGGTCACGAATGCAGAATGGAAACAGGTCTGTAAGATGGCCGGCCTGAAACCCTAACCCTCCCCAAGCAGCTAACCCCGGAACCCGAATATGTCCCTCATCGTCACCGGCAGCATCAGCATCGACACGATCGACACCCCCACCGGGAGCGCCAAGGAGGTGGTCGGGGGATCGAGTATTTATTTTACGGCCGCGGCGAGTTTCTTCGGGCCGATCAGGCTGGTCGGCGCGGTGGGTGAGGACTTCCCCGATAGTTTTGTCGAGGTTTTTCACGGGTTTGGTGTTGATGTCGAGGGTCTGGAGCGGCGGGCTGGGAGCAAGACGTTCCGCTGGCACGGGCGGTACCATGAGGATGTCAACCAGCGCGACACGGTCAGCGTAGAGCTGAACGTATTGACCGAGGCCCTGCCGCCGATCCCCAAGAGCTACGAGGACAGCGGGTATATCTTCCTGGCGGTGACGCATCCCGCGAATCAGCTCAAGCTGCTGGACGCGTTCCCCAAGCGGAAGCTGGTGGTCGCCGACACGATCGACCTGTACATCAACACCACCCGTGACGAGTTGATGGAGGTCTTCAAGCGGATCGACGGGCTGATTATTAATGACTCCGAGGCGCTGATGCTGACTGGCGAGCCCAATGCGGTGGTTGCGGCGGATAAGTTGATCGAGATGGGGCCGAAGTTCGTGGTCGTGAAGAAGGGGCAGCACGGCGCGATTTTGCGTCACCCGGACGGGACGTGCGTGCTCCCGGCCTACCCCGCCAAGACCGTCATCGACCCGACCGGCGCGGGCGACAGCTTCGCGGGGGCGTTCATGGCGCACCTGGCTAACACCGATGACATTTCGTTTGATTCTCTCAAGACCGCGATGGCTTACGGCACGACGGTCGCCAGCTTCACGATCGAAGCGTTCAGCGTCGAGCGGCTGCAGCAGATCAAGCGAGCGGACATCGACCAACGGTTTAACGAGTTCACCACGATGCTCAAGATCGAGCACTGATCGCGAGTTTATCATGAGTCCCCCTACCACCACCCGCTGGGGCATCCTCGGCTGCGGCAACGTCTGCGAAGTGAAGTCGGGGCCGGGGTTTCAGCAGGCTGAGGGCAGCGCGTTGACCTGCGTGATGCGGCGCAAGCCTCTGATGGCTGAGGATTACGCCACGCGCCACGGCGTGCCGAACTGGACGGGTGACGCGGATGATTTAATTGAAGACCCTGACGTGGACGCGGTGTATATCGCCACCCCGCCGGGGACACATCTGGAATATGCCTTGAAGGTCTGTGCGGCCGGGAAGCCTTGCTACGTTGAGAAGCCGATGGCTCGCAGCGGCGTGGAGTGCGACCGGATGGTTCAGTCTTTCGCGGATGCTGGCGTGCCGCTGTTTGTAGCGTATTACCGCCGTGGCCTGCCACGTTTTCAAAAAGCTAAAGCGTTGATCGACACGGGGGCGTTGGGTGCGATCAAGACCGTTGAGTACCGATGGGAAGGGGTCGCCGACCCGAGCAATGACCCCGGCTGGCGTGTCCAGGCCGAGTATTCAGGCGGCGGGCTGTTTCTGGATATGGGGTCACACACGCTGGACATTCTGGATTACATGCTCGGGCCCTTGCAAAGCCCAAGGGGTGATGCGAAGACTACCGGGTCGGCATATGACGTGGAGGACGCGGTTGGCTTACAGTTCGCGACCGGATCCGGCGCTGAGGGCGAGGCGTCTTGGGACTTCAACGGGGACAAGCATTCTGACCTGATCACGATTACCGGCGGGCACGGCGAGCTGTTGCTTTCGACATTCGGCAACGAACCTGTGCGCTTTAGGACGGCGGCGGGTGAAGAAACGTATGATCTGCCGAACCCTGAAACGATCCAGCAGCCGTTAATCCAGATGATCGTCGATGAGTTGCGGGGTGAGGGCGCTTGCCCGAGTACCGGCCAGACGGCGGCCCGCACATCACACGTCATGGACGCGGCGTTGCAAAGTTACTACGGCGGGCGCGATGACGATTTCTGGACCCGCCCCGATACGTGGCCGGGCAGGCGATAAAATTTCGGCAGGCACTTTACAAATCCTTTATCCCGCGCCTAGGATCTAACGACAACTTGATGCGTCAGGGTGCGGGTCTGTAGCCGATACGCCATTCTTGATTCTTCATTTTTTTGATTCGCCCCCTCTCAAACAGCCCGGCGGGTGGTCCACCGGGCGGCCGCTGTGAGTCCGCGCTGACACATGGCAGACGGGCAAGCTTCATAGCACAGCGGGTTTCCCGTTACTGCGGTGCGCGATGCGTGCGCCGCCCTGTCTTGAGCGAGGTAAATGATGAACCCATCCGACACCATCGATCTGGACCCCGCAAAGCGGACGTTCCCGCAGTGGATCGCGGACCACAACCCGTTTTTCCTTGCCAGCGGTGTGCTGATGCTGGCGGGCTGCTTCATGATCAACCACGCCGCCCACGACGATCCGGACGTGATCTGGCCGGTCGTCGGGCTGGTGGCGGTGTTCAATGTGTATGAGTTCCTGGTGATCGGTCTGGCGGTTTATCTGGGCCGCCGGCGGGTGTACTACCGCGACGCGGGGTTTCTGCTTTTTCTGGAGGCCTTGCTACTCAGTGACGTAGCGCATTCATACAACGAGCTGATCCTAAAGAGTCTTCCGGTCGGGCTGGTGGTCAGCGCGGCGGCGCTGGGTCTGGCGGGCGTGAAGTTGATGCTGATCAGCCGGGGGTTGGGCCTGCGGATCACGAAGGCCGGCGCGTGGATGCTTTCGACGCTGATTGCTCTGTTGTTCCTGATGCCGAGCCTGTTCCGCGAGCTGACCCGGGCAGAGTTGATCCGTGAAGGCCATTTTTATACGGCCTGGTGGGTGGTGGCGGTTCTGCCGTTGCTTGTGGTGCTCACGCAGCCCTGGTTTGGGCGTTGTTCAAGCCGTGACCTTGGGCTTGCCAAGCTCCGCCGATGGACGGCCCGGCTGCTGATCGTTGTGCCATTGATATCTTTGCTGTTACACCTGCGTACAGCACATTACGTCGACGATCGGACCATTCATGTCTACAACTTTGCCCCGCTGATCCTGGGTGTGTCTACCGCGTGGATTATTCGGCGGTCGTTTGCGGTCACCGTGCAACGCGTCGTGGCGACGGCGTTGCTTGCCGGGGCGAGCGCGGTGGGTCTTTCAGTTTCATTTCCCGATTCGATTGTCGCGGCCTTGCTGCCGTCCGGGCACCTTGTATTCTCGCCGCTGCGTCTGGTGATGGCGGTCACCGCGTTACAGATGACGTATATCTGGTGGTGGCGTGGTGCGTGGGTATGTCTGCCGACCGCGGTGGGTTTGTTATTCACCGCGGGTCTCGGGCACAGCGTGTCTTCGATGATAGGTGCCGTCCGCGATGGGCTTCGATTGGCCTGGGCGGTCGTCACAGAACTGGTTCCCAAGACGACCCTTGGATGGGGCATGGTGGCGGTGGCGTCGTCGTTTGTGTTCCTGATGATCGGTGCCACGGCGAGCCTGGCCACCCGTTCGCTCAGGGCCAAGAAAGTGACCCGATGACCCGATACAATGCGGCTCGCCACGACGACGTGACCCCGGGTGGGGTGCCAGAGTGGTCGAATGGACTGGTTTTGAAAACCAGCGT
>JAJDCV010000038.1 GCA_029260675.1 Phycisphaeraceae bacterium | reverse complement strand
CCGGGTGCGGCCGCGCCGTCGAAGAAGGAGTCTGCGCCGTTCTCACCGTTGTAGGCGTAGGCGGTGACGGTGGGTGTGGCCGTGGTGATCGCATCGAAGTAGAGGATCGCGAACTCGCCGTCCATGCCCACGGGCATCGGGCCGTTGTTGATGACCAGGAAGAAGCCCTCGGGGAGCTGCCCGGTGCCCGGCTCGGGCTCGAAGGCCGCGAGGAAGGTCAACTGCTGGTTGTCTGAGTCGAACTGGGTGCTCACGCTCATGACCACGCCAGCCTCGGTGTTGGTGAAGATGGGCCCGGCGCTGCCATCAAAGACGGGGGGGCGGTCCCATTGGAAACCGTACACAGCCGCGTGGGCGGTGCTACTTCCCATGAGTCCGGTGATTGTGAGAGCTGCCGCCGCGAGCGACAAGATACGGACGCACTTTCGGCGCGACCGGGGGGCACAGATTAGACCAGCCATCAGGACTTCTCCTTCACTCCACGCTAATAGAGTTTACGGATAAGAAGTCCCCTCCTTTTACAACACCCGAATTATACACCCTTTCGCAGAAATTGCACACCCGGGGCGGTAAAGAGCGATGCTTGACATCCGAAAATAGCGCACAAAATCCTGTAAACAAACAGGATACGGCATATATTATTCTTTCGTGAAGATCCGGAGCCGTCAACCTAGGTAAACAGGATACAAGGTCACATTATCGGACCCATGACGACAGGTCTTGTGTTTGCAAGTTTTCAGTGATCGGAATGGCCCTGGTGGGACTCGAACCCACACTGGCGCGATTTTAAGTCGCGTGCCTCTGCCAATTGGGCTACAGGGCCGGTGCGTGGTCAGTCTACCTAGCGGGGGACCGATGGGCCAAGCGGGGAGGCGAGATTTGTGATTGTGGATTGATGATCTCGCTTCGCGAACCTTCGGTTTTGATTAAGTGAGGGAGAATGGCGACGCGGCCCACCTTCAATGAGCGCGAGCCGCAGGGGAATTCATTGAGGTGCCTGCTCGCATCAGGGCTTTTGGAACCACTGCCGGATGACCTGCTCGGCGGGGCGGTTTCTAAATGAGAACCCAGGGCCCTTGCCGTGGTGGTCATCTCGATCGGCGTGGGTGAAGACTTTCCATATAAACAGGCCGTGCCACCAGGGCTCGTCGGCGTAGGTCTGGAAGAGGGCTTCATAGGCTCGGGCCTGGATCATCGGATCGGTTTCACCGCCTGTATCCAGCCAGGGACCGCGGTACGCGCCGGTCACGGGCCGGTAGCCGATCTCAAGAAATACAACCGGCTTGCCGTGGCGTGTGTGTACCGCCTGAATCAGTTGCTTGTGTGGACGCCAGGCTTGGACAAGCTGATCGACGGTGGCGTCGTCGGGTGCGTTCAGCGGGAAGTAGGCGCTGATCCCAATGGCGTCCATCTGGTCCCAGAAGGTGACGGCCTGGAACTCTTTGTCCCAGTGCGCGGCGTAGGTGAGTTTGCCTGGGTAGATCTTCCTGACTTCACGGATGAGGGTCACCCAGTCGCCGGGGTATTGGGTGGTCTGGCTGACCAGCTCGGTGCCGATGCACAGGGCATCGGCGTTGGTGTCGCGCGCCAGGGCCGCGTAATAGAGGATGAAACGCAGGTAGGAGCGTCGCCAGCGTTCGTGGTCTTCTGGAGTCTTCTGGTCGATGGTCCCGTGCCAGGCGTCGCCTTGCCAGAATTCGCGTGACCAGATGTGGGGCTTGATCAGGGCTTTGACGCCCAGCCTGTGGGCGGCGGCGACCTGCTTGGCGAGGTGGCGTTCGGTCAGTGAGGGGTCCCGGCCGACACGGGGTCGGCCTGTGTTGGGGGGTTCGGTGGACGGGTTTGAGAGCCGGTCGCCAGCGTCCGGGCTAAAGGTGGAGAGGGGCTCGTCGGGGTCGAACCCAGCGACGTGGTCCTGGTCGGCGGTGTGTTGGTAGCCAAAGGGCGTGAGTGCGACCCAGTCCACGCCCAGGCCCTGAAGGTGGGTCAGTTCACGTTGCGAAGCGTCCGAACCGTAGCCCATGCCGCCGCGGTGGATATGGGCGTAGTTGACGCCACGGACGGCGTGGGTGGGCAGTGAGCGTTGAGGGGCGTCGGTGTGGGTAGTTAAAAGTCGGGGCGGTGGGGTGAGGCTGGATGGCCGGTCGCTAGCAGCCGGGCTAACTGGGGGTGGGATCTGATCCGGGGCGGCGGCCATCATGAAAACGACGCACGCAAGCGCCAACCCGGCAGTGGCCAACAGGTATGTAGTGGTCTTGTTGATCAGCCGCATGGATGGGGTTCCCGCTCAAACCACCGTTAATGATACCCCCTGACAACGCCCGCCGGCCCCGGATTATTGCCGGCCTGTTCCGTCTGTAACGGCTGCCGAGAGGTGAATTGCCCTTAATTATGACAGATCGCTAGCCCGCCTGCGGGTGTGGGATAGATTTCATCCACACCGGTTTCGTGTGAGCCCGTGTGCCCTGCGGGGTGGATTGCCTGTCCCCCCCGGGCGATCCGGATGAAACCGCGGCAGCCTTGCAGCCTGCGGCTTGAGTGGGGGGTTTGGACAACGGGGCGGACGGGAAGAAAGGAAAGGCGATCATGCCAATGATCATCTCGAGACAGCTTGTATTCACTGCGGCGGCCTTGCTGGCGTGTGTGGGAGTCGCCCAGGCGGCGAGCCTTCCGCATCCGGGCCCGGTGGTGGTCCAGGACGGGGTATACGACAACGTCGTGGAGACCTCGATCACCGACCCCTTACCGATGTTCGGTGCGCCCTCGGCCGGGGTGGACAACGTGATGACGTTTCCCATGCCTTCGTTCATCGCGACCGCCAGTAACAATGCTTCGGATCTTAGCGCCGGGGCCTTGGAGTTCACGTTCGACGCCGACCCGGGGAAGCTGATCAGCACTGTTTCGATCTTCGAGTCCGGCGGCTACGGTATCACGGGGGGGGCCGGGGGCAGCGTCTCGGTGGCTGGCGCTTTGACGGTCCGGTATTTCGACGACCTGACCCAACAGTTTGTCACGCTTGCAGACCCGATCCACATCGTCGTCAGCCCCGGCGGACTCCCCGGCGGGGCGTTCCCGGTTGATGGCACAGGTACGGGGACCTGGCTGGGTGCCGCCCTGATCGACCTGGCCGACCTGGGGATCCAGACTTCATCCGTCATCGTCGCGATGGACAACACCCTCGCCGCCAGCGCCCTGGCGGGGGGCACGGCCACGATCAGCAAGGACGAGTTGACCGTCAATACCACCATCATCCCCGAACCCGCCAGCCTGGTGCTGATGGGGCTGGGTCTGGCGATGGTTGTGAAGCGCAGCTAACAAAGGCTCCGCTTCTGACTAAATGCTAACAGCTATCGGCTCTAGTAAAAAAGCAACCGGCCAGTCGGGGGGACTGGCCGGTTGTTTCGTTTTGGTTATTCGATTGTTGTGATTGTCACGGATCGAACCTGTGTCAGCGCCGCGTACGTCGCAGGGCCGCGAGGCCGCCGAGGCTCAGCAGCGCGAGGCTGGCGGGCTCGGGGTCGGTGGTGTTTCCAACCAGATCGGAAAGCGGTGCGGGGTCAGCCGCGAGGTCGTCAAAGATGAAGCGATCCGCATCCATTTCAACGGTGAAGTGAGTTCGAACACCCGTGGTCGGGTCCAAAGCAAAGAATAGACCCGGGCCGAAGATGTTGAAGGTATCGCCCTCTAAGATTTCATTGATACTGTCCCCATCTACATCAAAGTCAGCTTCGTACTTGATCTGTGCGACGCCGCGGAAGCCACTGCCGCCCTTGGCGACGGTCCTCCAAGGCTCGGGGTTGGGATTCGCCAGGAAGTGATTGAAGGCCCTGATGTTGTCCCGGGCCCACCGCCACCCGCCGGAGGAGAGTCGGGTGTAGTTGGCCTGGCTGAAGAACTCGGAGTTGGCGCGCGTGGTCCAGGAGGTGATCCCGGCGAGTTTGCCGCCGATAAACACCCCGCCGCCGGAGTCGCCCGCCGAGGGGGCATATTCGTTACTGATGGGGATGTCGTCTTCGTCGACGATGAACCGGCGGGTGAACGGGTCGAATTGCGGTGGCTGCAGGCCGGCCGCGGCGAGTGCGGAAAGTTGATCGGGGGCCGGATCGAAGTCGGTCACCAGCTCGCGCCTAGTTCGGCGTGCGAAGGGATTGTTTGACTCGATCACGTTTTTGCCGGCCCGTTTGACCGGCTGGAAGTTCCAGACCCCAGCAGTGGT
>JAJDCV010000037.1 GCA_029260675.1 Phycisphaeraceae bacterium | reverse complement strand
AGCACCTCGGTATCGACCGCGTTGTAGTTTCCAACTATCGGCAGCCCCGGCGGCGCGGCGGTCTCGTACTCAGCCACTCCCACGATCGCGCTAGACAGCCCAAGGTCCACGATCATCTGGCTGAGCGCCGGGGCGACCGTGACCAGCCGTGGGCCGTTGGCTTCACCGGGTGTCGGTACAGCAACGGTCGATTCCGGGGGCGCATCCTCTGCACAGCCGGCGACCGCAGAGATCAACAGAAGTAAAAGCAGGTATTCAGCTTTCCGTCGTGCGCCACACATGCGGGCATCGTAGGATGCGGGCCTCATGGGTGCCACCGTCGGCGGGGCATTACGCATCTGCCGCGTCAAGACCCGGCTGGATCGGAGGATGACGAGGGGGCCGCCGGCTCAATTTTGTCCTGCACAGACGCCTGGTCCTCGGGGTCCGGCTCAACGTACCTCATCAAACTCAACCAGGTCCGCGGACCGCCTCAGCAGCAGGTAGACCCAGGTCTGGGCGTTGAAGTAGTAGCTGACCGCGAACGCCGGGAGCACCGCGATCAGCAGCTTAAGCCAGACCATCACCAGCGCCGCGGCAACCGTGCCCAGGCCGCCTAAGTTGTCCCAATCGGCCTCGGGCAACAGCCTGCCCCACAGGGGGTCGGGCATGATCGCGTCTAGCCGGGTCGTGCCCTCGGCCACCTCGCTGACCGCACCCGCCATCAGGCAGGTTTTGGTGATCCAGATCGTGCTGAACACCACCAGCCCGATCAGCAGGTAGGTTACCGCGCCGTACACGATCATCACCGCGGTGTAGAAGACGTAACGCCAGGGCCGGCCGACGACGTAGTTGTACGCCCGGCTGACGGCGTCAAACGAATCGGTCGCCTCAATCGCGATCGCGGGGATCAGCAGGTTCACCCCAAACGCAAACCCGATCAGCAGCATCGCGGCGATAAACCCACCTAAGAGCATCAGCCCGAACAGGATCGCCCCCACGATGTCCGCGCCCGGCAGGTTGAAAAACACCCAGCCCGACAACGCCAACACCAGCCGGATTACCACGACGATCCCGATCGGGATCAGCGGCGCGATCATCACCTGTGCCCAGTTATCCAGCGCGAAGCGCAGCCCGGCGAACGCCGAGATGTGCTCACGACGGCAGGCGTCCAAAGCCGCGACCCTGCATAGGGCCGCACCGATCAGCGAGGTTAAAGCGAAGGCGTACAGCAGATAGATCGCCAGGAACCCGGGGTGGGTTGCGTAGAGCCAGCCGGGGACGCGGATCACCATCGACGCCAGCGCCCCGATGACCCCGCCGCTGTCGGCCCCCTTGCCGCTGGCCAGGTCCGCAAGCCCAAAGTCCAGGGCCGTAGCCGACACCACCAGCCGCTCGAATGCCCCGACCTGCTGATCCACCAGCGTGCTGAAGATATAGTCGGTCTGCCCGGTGGAACCGGTGTGTTCCAGCCAGTCCGCGTACTCCTGCGTGTTGTAGCGGGCGTAGGCGCGAAGTTCATTGGGATTGACCTGCTCCCCCCAGGCGAAGTCCATCGCGGTCCCGCCGAGGTAAAGCAGCAGCACGAGCATCAGCGACAGCAACATCCGCCCGGGCTGGATCGCCATCCTAAACGCGCTGAACAGCCTCAGGAACGGAAACGAAGAACGCCAGTCAACCCCGTCCAGTGTCACTCGGTAGTCTTGCTCGGCCATGTCAGCTCCGGTACATGTCCTGGGAGTAGGTCCGGTCTCGAAACGGTTTCGCCTTACTCGTTGACCGCCGCGGCACGGTCGTTAGTCAATGAAGCCGGGTCCAGCCCCTGTTCGATCGCCTGGATTTTCTGCACGCGCCGCTCGTGTCGACCGCCCTCGAACTCGGTCCGTAACCAAGCCGTGACGATCTGCTCGATCACACGCACACCCAGCATGTCCGCGGGGATACACAGCACGTTCGCATCGTTATGCCGGCGGGAGACCTCGGCTCCGACGGCGTCGTGGACCAGCGCCGCACGGATACCCTTGACCTTGTTCGCCGCGATCGACATCCCGATACCCGAGCCACAGACCAGGATACCCCGATCCGCTTTGCCGGTGGCGACCGCCTGAGCAACGGGATAGGCCATATCGGGATAATCACAGGACCGGGTCTTGCAGACCCCCTTCGGGACCGGCGTATGCCGATTGGCGATGAGCATCTCGGTGATGGCTTTAATGGCATCGGTCCCTCGGTGGTCGGCTCCCAGTGCGATTTTCATAGCGGTAACTCCTTGAGCCTGCGGGCCAGTCCTTGGCGGATCGCCTCGGCGGTTGCCTGATACACGTCGTCCCCAGCCCCGATCGGGTCGTTGATGTCGGCGTCCGTGTCTACCAGATGGGTCTTATCCAGGGCAGAAGGAGCCAACTCCAGCACCGCCAGACGGTGCCCGGCGGTCATGCAATATATCACGTCTGCCGAATCCACAAGTTCCCGGGTCAACGCCGTGGACCGATGACCACTGATATCGATCCCCGTGGCCGCAACTGCCCGGACCGCCTCGGCAGTCGCCGGCACCCCGGCTGAAGCATAAGCCCCCGCCGATCGGACCACGACCCCGGCCTCGTCAAGACCGTCCGGCGCGACCCCCAGGTGCTCGGCGACCATCTGACGGGCGATCCCTTCAGCCATCGGCGAACGGCATGTGTTTCCCGTGCAGACCATCAGCAGGGTGTAACGTGTGAGCTTGCGGATATATCGCTCATCGAAAACGCCCTCACGCTGAACAGACCAGCTCTGCCCGCCCCCACTGAATCCCTCGGCCTCCCCAGGCCCCCCGGTCTCCCCGGTTCCTTCCCCGGTAATCTTCACGATCGTCGAGGGCTTGGCATAACGGCAATGCCCGCCGTCCACCACCAGCTCGACGTGACCCTTGACCGCCTCGGCGGCCTGCTGGGCAACCACCGGCGGACGCTCACCGGGCAGGTTCGCGCTGCTGGCGATCACCGCTGCGCCACCGCTGGACAGCACCGCAGCAGCCAGCGGGTGGTCCGGGCAACGCAGCCCCACAATACCGTCATGGTAAATCCGGTTCTCGTGCTCTTTGCCCAAGCCCAGCCCGGCAAGGCAGCGCTGGATGACCTTGGGACTCACCTCCACAAGCAGCGTGATCGGCCCGGGCATCGCTTTCATCGCAAGACGCCTGGCCGCCCCACCTGACAATTCAGCGAATCGCTCGATGTCTTGCGGGGCAGGGATATGGACCGTAAACGCACGGCTGTCATCCGCCTGCTTGAGTTTACGCAGCCGATCGACCCCCTCATCGCTCAGCGCCGAAGCCGCCACGCCGTAGACCGTCTCCGTCGGGAACACGACCAGCCCACCGCCGCGCAACACCGCCGACGCCCGTTGGGCGATCTCCTCGTGCTGTCGGGGGTTGCCCGGCTCTAAGGTGGTAACCTGCATCGGATTACATTATTCAAGCGTCAACCCGTGATTGCAAACCTCGGCACGCAAACACCAGTTGTATGACTGGGATATCAAGCCTCCGGCTCGACCTGCGTGGCCACGGCCTTGAGGAAGCTCTCCAGGTAATCCTTGAAGAACAATTCCATCCCCTTGGCGGTCAGATCGTGGTCGGTGCCCCAGATGCTGACCCGCAGGTCGGTGAACTCCGGGTCGATCTGGATCACGACCTGCTGGTCGTCGTCGCTTCGGCCGGTGATGCTCTGTGCGAAGTGCGACGACAGCGCATTGACACCGGGCCCGCCGATGCTGACGGTCGGCCGGGCGTGGAGGGTGCCGTGGTTGAGGTACCAGATGTCCGTGCAGACCACCGGCTGGATCGGTGTGGCCAGCGTGTCGCGGTGCCGGCTCACCCAGCCCTCCACCTGCTCGCGCAGACGATACGCCAATGGCCGATCACCCTGCTCGGCACGCAGGTGCGCCCCGACCACGATCAGCAGCAGGTGCGACGGGTCCAGCCCGGGATGGGCATCGGGATCTAAGGGCTCGTTGGGCATGGGGGATCAGGTGACGGATGGTAAGCTAATAATTAAAGGCTAACAGCTTATAGCTGTTACTACACCCCACCCATCAGCATGGCGAGCAGACCCTTCTGGGCATGCAGGCGGTTGTGAGCCTCGGGGAACACCCGGCTGCGCGGGCCATCCATCACGGCGTCTGTGATCTCCACGCCCCGGTACGCCGGCAGGCAGTGCAGCACCACCGCGTGGTCGGCGGCGTGAGAAAGCAGGCCGTCATTGACCTGGTAACCCTTGAACGCTTCGAGCCGGGCCTGCTTTTCGTCTTCCTGACCCATCGATGTGAACGTGTCGGTGAACACCGCGTCCACGCCCTTGACCGCCTCGATCGGGTCGCTGATCACCTCCAGATCCATCCCCGGTGCGTCGGCGAGCAGTTGCTTCTGGACCTGTGGCGTGAACGCGTAGTTTTCCGGGCTCGCCAGGACAAACCGAACACCCAGCCGGCCGCAGAGGATCGCCACGCTGCGCGCCACGTTATTCCCGTCACCGATGAACGCCACACTTCGGCCGGTCAGGTCCGCCCCGAACTCGTCCTGCAACGTCATGAGGTCCGCCAGCGCCTGACAGGGGTGAGACTCGTCGCTGAGCATGTTGATCACCGGGACGCCACCGTATTCAGCAAAATCAACCAGCTTCTGATGCTCGAACACACGCGCCGCGATCCCGTGGACCATCCCGCCAAGCACCTTGGCGACGTCGCTGACCGCCTCGCGCTTACCCAGCCCGACCTCCTGGCCCATGATGATTGAATGGCCACCCAGCTCGATCATCGCCTGCTCGAAACTGACCCGCGTCCGCAGGCTTGGCTTCTCAAACAGCATCGCCAGGGTCTGCCCGGCCAGCACCGGGTCGTTGGCCTTACCGGCGTCACGCTCATCACGCAGCCGCTTTGAGACTTCCAGCATGTGCTTGAGTTCGTCTGAGGTGGCATCGGCAATAGACAAAAAATGTTTCATAGTACGCTCAAATAGTTAACTGAATTTACTCTGCAAGACATACGGGCCTTCACAGCACGATTTCTGTCCCGATGCCTTTGCCGGTGTAGACCTCCAGCAGGGACGAGTGCTTGATCCGGCCGTCGATGATGTGGGCCTTGGCGACCCCGCCGCCCAGCGCGGTGAAGCTGGCCTCGACCTTGGGTAGCATCCCCGCCTGGATCACCCCGGTCTCGATCAGCCCCTCGATCTTTTGCTTGGTCAGATGGCTGGCCAGGTCGTCGGGATCATCCGACAACCGGATGCCGTGCGTGTCGGAGATCAGGATCAGCTTCTCGGCCTTGACCGCGGCGGCGACGTGCCCGGCAACGCTGTCGGCATTCACGTTGAGCTTGCCGCCCGAGGCGTCACGCGCGATCGGGGCGATCACCGGGATGTAGTTCGCTTCGGTCACGGCGTCCAACAGATCGGCGTTGACCCAGTCGACCTCGCCGACGAAACCGATGTCGATCCGCCGGCCGCCGTCGCCCTCGAGGAACAGCCGCTTGCCGAACACCGCGCAGCTTGCCAGGCTGTGCAACCGCATCGGGCGGTGCCCCAGTTCGGTGATGAATTCAGCGATCTGCTGATTGATCGTGTTGACCAAAACGTGCTCGGCGATCGCCAGGGTCCGCTCGTCGGTGTACCGCCGGCCTTGAACAAACTGGGCCTCGAGCCCGGCCTGCTTCATCGCCTCGGTGATCCCCTTGCCGCCGCCATGCACAATGATCGGGCGCATCCCGACCGCGGACATGAAACAGATGTCACTGACCACGCTCTTGAGGTCACCGGGCTGGTCCATGATCGACCCGCCGACCTTCACGACGATCGCCTTACCGTTAAACCGACGAACGTACTCGTGCGCTTCGACCAGCGCGGTCGCCTTGTTGATTGCGTCTTGCACTTGGATAACTCCGCTTGGCGGGGCGAAACGCGCGATTGTACCGCCGCTGTGGTGCCGCCTCAACCCGAAGAAACAACGCCCGTACAGGGCCCCCGCAGGAGATAGGGGATTGGGTCTAGGCGCTCAGCAGACGGTCGTAAACCGCCAGTGTCTTCCTCGCCGCGTCGGGCCAGCTCAGGGCCTGGGCTCGATCCAGACTGCCCTGGCGCATCGTCTCCTGCTGGCCGGTATCGGTAAGCAGCCCAAGGATCGTCTCGGCAAGTGTGTCGTGATCGTCCGGATCATCGACGTAGAGCGCCACGTCACCACAGACCTCGCGAAGGCCCCCGCGGTCGACCACCACCATGGGCAGACCACAGGCCATCCCCTCGGCGACGGCAAGGCAAAAGCCTTCTGTCCGGCTGGTATGCACCATCGCGTCGGCACCCAGCAGGAATTCGATCAGGCCGTCGGCATCAACAAAGCCCACATGATGAACCCGATCGGCGACCCCCGCCTGCTTCGCGGCCTCACGCACCTTCGGGCCGTATACCGAATCCTCCCGGCCAAGCAGCACCAAGTGGTGCGGCGTACGATCCGAGATCTTCGACAAGGCCCGGACCGCCGCGATCTGATTCTTCAACGGGATCACGGTCCCGACATTGATCAAATACGGGGCGTTGAGGTTAAGCGGGTCGTACAACTTCCCATTGCGTGATCGGCCGGCTTCCAGGAAACACTCGGCCACGCCGTTGTTCACCACCGTCTGGCGATCGGCTTCGATCCCAAGATCGTCGGTTAAAAAACGGCTGACGTAATCGGAGACCGGCATGAGGTGGTCGCTTCGCTTGTAGCGCCCACAAACGTAACGACCCCAGTAAAGCCTGGGCAGCAGCGGCATCGGCACCTCATCGGCCGAGCCCCGCTTGATCGCGTCCACCGTGTGAACCTGCGGGCACCCCGCACGCAGCGCCCCGCACTGCTTCATCCCGTGGTACAGATCAATCCCTTTGCTTTTCAACTGCCCGGGCATCTTAAACTCGTTCCAGGCCAGCTCCCCCAGCATCGACATCTTCGGCACCTGGATAGCCTCCAACGCATTGAGTTCTTCCAAGAGCGTCTGATCCGTGTAACGCACCAGTATGAAGCCCAGATCGGGCGGAGACACCTCGACCAGAGATTGCGCCAGATGCTGGATCGCAATACTCGACCCACTCATAGCACGGAACCGGATATCCAGGGCGATCTTGGTCAAGGGCAGGTCTCTCGGTGGGTTTCGCTAGAAGTTGAGGTGTCATGCCCCGGGGCCGGCCTACCGTCGTCGCGCGAGACGATCACAATGAACGGGTACAGCAGTTGTCGCAGATAGTTGGTCAAGATCCGGAGCCCCCCCACCGACTGTTCGTGCGGGAAGCGTGCGTCGTCCACGCCGGTCTCGGGGTATTCGTCGTACACCGGCCACTGGGTCCCGAACAGCCGGTCCCAGAAGCTGAACAGCACCGCGAAGTTCTTGTCCGCGTGCCTGGGCTCGGCCGAGTGGTGGATCCGGTGCGATTGCGGCGTGACCAGGAGGTAGCGCAGCGGCCCGTAGTTCGTCCGCAGGTTCCCGTGGTAAATCCGTGTGTAGGATTCGAGGATGAGTGTCAGCCAGAACGCCAGTTGCAGGTCCAGCCCCAAGACAAACAGCGGGAAGATCGTGATCGGCTTGGTAACGACGTACTCGACCAGGTGCACCCGCAGGTCGGTGAACATATTCATCTGCTTCTGCGAGTGGTGGATCGTGTGGAAGAGCCAAAGCACACCGATCTTGTGCCTCACGAAGTGGTGGAACCAGTTCAGCAGGTCGCCGGCCATCACCGCCAACACCGCAACCAACGCAGTCGGCCAAAGCGTGACGGCCTCGATCCTCAGCCCCGCGAGGTATCGTTCACAGAACCAGTAGAGCCCGGAGACAAACACCCCCACCAGCGCCACGCGCAGCACCCCGCCCAGGACAAACCACCCCAGGAAGTCCTGGATCATGCCGACGCTGAACACCGGCTGGGTCCGATCCGCGGGGATCGCCTTCTCGGCGACGAACACCGCCGCAATCAGCAGGTAGAGCAGGGGCGAGAGGAACACCGTCGCCGCCTTCGTCGCCAGCGGACGCAACCCCTGCGGTACATACGTATCGATCAGGTAGCCAAACGGGCTGGCCAGGCCCCAACCCGTCGCGTCCCCGCCCGGGGCAGACGATGTCAACCAGTACAGCGCCGCCGTGAGACCTAGCAGCCCCAACAGCATCAACACCCTGGCATTATGTCGCCGCGGCTGATCCGCGTGCATAGACTGCGCCGGGTTCTTAGCCGTTTCTTCTTGCATTGCCATGACTCACGGTAACGGGCCCATCCCCCACCACGGTTAAAAACCACTTGTATGTTTCATCGGCAAAATCACGGTGTTTCACACAGGCTTAATGCGGAACCCGTTCTAGGAAAGCCGCCGTCATCCCCCGCAAAAACGCACGGGCGTCCATTATAGGACACAACAGGTGGCCGGCTGGGCCTGTTTCCCGTCCTTGCCAAATACGGCGTGTTTTTCGTAGATCCGGCCCGTTTTCCGGATGATCGATCCATCCCGTGTTCCATGATCGCCGACACACCCCACAACGTCGGCGGGTGGTGTTCGGGTACTTTGCTCCTGCGTATCACGGAAAATGAAAATTGGCGCAAGTGACGTGACAACCCCGCTGACCTCCTGGCTCATCTATCCAAATTCCTGAACGGACATATACTCTTGGGGTCCCCTTACCGATGTTGAGCCAGCCATTGAATGATGTTGAACCTATCGCGCGGACCAGAGATCAGCAGGCAGAGGCCCGTGGGGCTGTGACGTTTGGGATCTCCATCCGGCCAGCCAGACTCATCATCGCGATGCTTGCCTGCACGCTGATGTTGTCGGTGCTGAGCCTGATCGTAAACCTGATGCGGGTAACACACGAGCGCGGCTGGGACACCCTCGTCGATCTTCTGAGCGTGGACCGCGAGGGGAGTCTTCCCACGTGGTGGTCCGCCCTCATGCTGACAGCCACCGGGGGCCTGACCTGGCTTGTCGCCCGCAGCCGGGGACACAAAGTGTGGGGCGAACGCCTTGCCTGGTGGACGCTGACAGCCGGTTTCCTGTTCCTCTCGATCGACGAGAGCTGCATGTTGCATGAGCGGATCGGAAGAAAAGTCCAGCTAAAGGGCTCGCTCCATCATGCGCGGTGGATCCTGCTTTGGCTGCCCCCTGCCTTACTCGTCACCAGCGCGATCCTGTGGCAGCTTTGGCGTGTATCCAGCAGGCTGGTGCTGGGGATGACCGTGGGTGTGCTGGTCTTCCTAAGCGGGGCCGTGGGGATGGAGACGCTCACTGCCAAATACCGCTATGAAGCCGAAACCCTCGCCCTTGAGGAGGCCAAGCTCACAGAAGGTTTGGACAACGCCCCGCCGATAAGAGATTGGCAGAAAGGGCCGACCTATTACCCCTATCTCTACGGTATGGCACTGGAAGAACTACTTGAGATGTTGGGGCCCGTGATCTGGTTCGGTGTCCTGCTGACCTGCCACCGGGAACAAAGGGACAGCGGTAAAGAGCCACCGCCCCAGTCACCGCAGTAACCCGGGCCTGTCAACCCTTGGAGGTTTGCGGCTTTGTCACGAACGGGTAAACGGCCGTGAAATCAACCGAGAACAATTCGCACAGATTACGATTAAAACCCATGCCCCTCATCAGGCAAACCCCCGGCAAAGCGGGGAGGGCTGAGGGTCAAACGGCCGACCATGAATTAAAGAGAATGCGTATCAGCGGTCAATTAACCTCGGCACGGCCGGCAGGCGCTTGGGCCTGTTCCCACGCCTCAGCCAAACCCGCTGCGGTCTCACACAACTCATCCGTCCGCCGGGCGATCGTATCGTTAACCGATCCGTCTTCGTTGAAATGCTCCCCCGTCGCGTAGACAAACCTCGGCACGATCAGACACCGGAAGTCCAGCATCAGGCTGTTAGCCAGCGACATCACCGACATGTAGCTGCCCTGGCCCCCGGCGGCACACAGAAAACCGACCACCTTCCCGGTCCACGCTCGCCCGGTCAGCTCGATCAGGTTCTTCGCCGCCGCGTTGCCGTAGTAATTGTAAACCGGGACCGCCAGCAGGATCGGGTCGGCATCCGAGATCGCCGCGGCCAGCGGGCCGACGCTTCCGTGCTGATACGACGGCCCCCCGTCACAGATCGGCAGCGGCGTCTGACGCAGATCGATTAACTTTGCATCGTTGGACACCTGCCGGAACGACTCATGCGCCTGACGCGCAAGCCCCGCCGACCGGCTGTCCGGGTTCAATGAACAACTGATGACTAGTGGATTCATGGCGGGATTATAGGCTTACCGATTACCCTCGCTAGACAATCGCCCCAAAATTGTTTCGAGCCCCGCCGACCGCTGGTATAGTGGGCTATACTTGCCTCAAGGAACACCACCATGAAAACTGCCACGCACCCCCTCCCGCTCTTGATCGCATCGATCGGCCTGCTGCTGATCGCCCAGCCCGGCCTGGCGTCGGAAGGCACCGAGCCCCTGGAAGCCCCAGCAACTCAAACGGAATCAGCCCCCGCTGTGGAAAGTGACGTAGACCTAGCCGAGGCCCTGCCAGATGTCAGCGAGGCCGACGCCGTCGACACGCCCACCCAGACCGACCCACCGGTCGTCGACTCCCAGCCGATCGACATGGACCGCTCAACCTGGCCGACCCTCGTCGTCACCCCGACCGACGGGTCCGTGACCCACAACCCAAGCTACATGGGCAACCCCCCGATGGGCGACGACATCGTCACCCCACTGCACGCCCCGGAAACCATCTGGCAGATCCAGGAAGCCCTCGGTGGTGCAGACGCCGGGAACCTCAACGGCGAAAACCTCACGGCCCTGGGCGCCCAACCTTTCATCGGCCTGGCTCAGTTCGTCCTCATCCCCGTCCGCGTCGTCTTCGAAAATCCCTTGTCAGACGCGACGTCGCCCTGACCCACCGGCTTCAATACCGGCCCCACCTAAACGCCCATCCGATCCGGTAACCCGACCATGGCCAGCATCAGTTACGACGGGCAGTCCCTGACCATCAACAGCCGACGTGTCTGGCTGGTCAGCGGCGCGATCCACTACACACGCACGCCCCACCCACTCTGGCGCAAGCGCATCCGCGCCGCCAAACAGGCCGGGCTCAACTGCATCGAGACCTACGTCTTCTGGAACGCGCACGAGCCACAGCCCGGCGAGTTCGACTTCACCGGCGATCGGGACCTCCGCCGGTTCATCCAGACCATCGCCGAGGAAGGCATGTTTTGCATCCTCCGACCCGGGCCCTATGTCTGCGCCGAATGGGACTTCGGCGGGCTGCCCGCCTGGCTGAACACCATCGACGGCATCAAACTCCGAGAGGCCAACGGCCCCTTCCTCGAAGCCTCCGCACGTTACATCGGCGAGGTCATGAATCAGGTCCGTGACCTGCAGGTGTCTTGCACCGATACCCCATCCACACCGAAAACCCCCTCGAACGCAACCGCCTCCAACGGCGGCGGGTACCACGGCGAGGGCGGCGGCCCGATCGTCCTCATGCAGACCGAAAACGAATGGTTCTGCTCCAACCCCGAGCAGCACGACAGCTACCTCTTGGAAAACGTCCGCCACCTCCGCGAGAACGGCTGCACCGTCCCGATCACCAACTGCAACAACCTCTGGCAACCCGTCGACGGGACGATCGACACCTGGAACGCCAAGCACCACCTCGCCGCCGACATGCGGCAACTCGCATCGGTCCGACCCGATGCGCCACGGATCGTCAGTGAGTTGTGGACCGGGTGGTTCGATTCCTGGGGCGACCCACACAACAACGACGACTCGGCCCAGGACGTCCTGCACCGCCTGGCAAGTGTGCTTAGCGTCGGCGCGATGTTCAACCTCTACATGTTCCACGGCGGGACCAACTTCGCCTTCAACGCCGGCCGCAATGTCGAAGGCACCCGCTTCTTCACCACCAGCTACGACTACGACGCCCCGCTAATGGAAGCAGGCGGCCGCGGCGGCAAGTACCACGCCGTCAAACGCATCGCCACCTTCGCCAGCCAGTTCCACCAGGTCTTCGCAAACCTCAATAGCGACCCGCCCCATACCACAATCGCGCCGCAGGGCGACGACCACCCCCCCGCCGTCACACACCTTGCCGGCGAGCGCGGCGACTTAGTATTCATCCTCCGGGGCAAACGCGATAAGACCAAACAACTCGACCTACTGCTGCCCGACGGCCAGACGCTGCCCGTCCCGCTGGGCAACGACCGCGCCGCCTGGCTGCTGCTGGATACACGCCTGGGCAACACGGCCCTGCTCGACTACACCAACCTCCGGCCCTTCGCATTGATCGGCGGCCGCATGCTCGTGCTCTTCGGACCGGCCGGGGCACAGGGGCTTATCTCGATCGACGGGTCGCTCATCCAGATCAACGTCCCCACCGGCAAACAACCCGTCACCCAGAACATCGACGACCTGACACTGGTCGTCCTCAACGAACAACAGGTCGACGCCGCGTACCCGCTTGATGAAGGCCTGATCGTCGGTGCCGCCGAGTTGGATGATACGAGCCAACCGTCACCCCTCGACGGTTGGCCAACGCGGTACCACATCGAATCCCACGGAAAAATCAAAAAACTAAAACAGAACGCCCCGCGCAAGCCCACCGCGCCTAATCTCACCGGCTGGCAATCCGCTTCCCTGGACTCATTCATCAACGGAACCGATCCCGCATACGAAGACCTCGAAGGCCCAACCAGCCTCGAATCGCTCGGCCAAAACCAGGGCTACGGCTGGTACCGCGTCCCCATCACCAAAGCCACGACCGGTAAACTCCTCTGGCCTATGACCGCCGACCGCCTGCACGTCTACCACGATGGCAAGCTCCAGAAGATCCTCGGCCAAGGCCCCGACGCAGAAAACTACCCGGCCGCACTCAAACTCAACAACCACATCACCGTCCTCGCCGACAACCTCGGCCGATTCAACTTCGGCCAGGCCATGGGCGAGCACAAAGGCGTCTTCGGCCCGCTCTACCAGGTCGCCCCCGTCAAGCTCACGAAACCCAAAGTCACCAAACAGCCCGCCCCCGACCCATTCAAACTCCAGGGCTTTGTCTACGGCCGACACCACGGCGAGCAGCCCCCCGCACAGGCCCTGACCTGGGCCGTCACACCCGATGGCCGAAAACCCCTGATCCTCGACATCGACCAACTCCCAATGGACTGCGTCGTCACAGTCAACGGCGAGCCCGTCGAACTCTACACACAGAACTACAACGGCGGATACAAACGCATCGTCCTCGAACCCGGCACCGGGCCGGTCAAGGGCGGCAAGAACACCCTCACACTCGCGCTCTACGAACCGATGCCCGACGGCGTCGATCCGCTCAAGCACCTGCGGCTCTACAAAGTTGCTGACACCGTCAGCGACAAACGCGCGCCATGGTCGTTCTGCCCCTGGCAACCACCAACAGATCATGGTGGTCACTTTGGCGCGCCCCCCAAAACCTCGCCCGCCCAGCCCGCCTGGTTCCGCGCCTCGTTCACGGTCAAACACACCGACGCCCCCCTCTGGCTCGAACCCGTCGGCATGAGCAAGGGCCAGATCTACCTTAACGGCCACAACGTCGGCCGATACTGGGTCGCCACCGCGAAGGGCAAAAAAATCCCACCGCAACAAGCCTACTACCTCCCCGAACCCTGGCTGAACACCAACGCCCCCAACGAACTGCTACTCTTCGACGAGCACGGCAAGCTGCCCAACAAGTGTAAACTCGTCTACAACGAAAACGGTCCGTACGGATAAAGTCCGTCGATTTAACCACAAAGACACTGAGATACAGTCAAAGCTTTTTAACAAGGATGAACGCAGATGAACGCTGATAGGACATCGGCCGATCACCACCGCCTTTCTTATCAGCGTTTATCAGCGTCCATCCCTGTTCCTGTATTCTTCTCCGTATCCCCGCGTCTCCGCGCCCTCCGTGATATCCTTTTCCTAATTACACCACTCGGATGCACATTTTGACCTCAGACGCCACCAACCAGCACCGCGACAACGCTAAGGGCCAATCCGCCCGCTGCGCCGTCCTCACCGTCAGCGACACACGCATCGCCGAGACCGACTCCGGCGGCCGAACGATCATCGACCTGCTCCGCGGCGCCGGCCACACCGTCAGCGACTACACCCTCGTCAAAGACGAACCCACCCAGATCCAAGCCCAACTAAACTCCTGGCTCACACTCCCCGACTCAAGCCCCACCCCTCAAGCCTCACCCCTCAACGCCATCATCACCACCGGCGGCACCGGCATCGCCTCTCGCGACACCACCGTCGAGGTCGTCCGCCGCTTGTTAGATAAGGAACTCGAAGGCTTCGGCGAACTCTTCCGCATGCTCAGCTACGAACAGGTCGGCCCCGCCGCCATGCTCAGCCGAGCCG
>JAJDCV010000036.1 GCA_029260675.1 Phycisphaeraceae bacterium | reverse complement strand
TTTGCCGAATTCTTCAAGTACGAGGCATCCCTCAAAACACTCGTCGACGGCCAACACGAGAACTGGCCCATCGCCGCCAGCTACATCGCCGAGCACATCGGCGCGGATTGGCAACCGGAATTCATCGGCAGGCCAACCAATTTCGAGGAAGCCGCCCTCTCCCTGATGCCCCGAGCGATCTACGAAAAATTCATCAAGGAATACAACGAGAAACAATGGGGCGTCCCCGCTCACACCTTGTCCGCCGACCTCTGCAAACGCTTCGACGTCCGCGCCGATGACGAGCCACGGCTCAAGCCCGACTGCAAGCACCAGGGGATCCCCCTGCTGGGTTACGCGCACCTGATGCAAAAGATGATCGAGGGTATCCCGGTCGAACTGAATTTTGATTTTCTTGAGCGGAAAGACGAAGCCGACGCGCGCAAGCTCACGATCTTCACCGGGCCGATCGACGCGGCCTTCGGCTACCAACTCGGCAAGCTCAAGTACCGCGGCCAGCAGCGCGAACACACCTTCAACCCCGACCCCCCGGGGACCGGGTTCGCCCAGCCCTGCGGGCAGGTCAACACCCCGATGCACAGCCAGGGCCCGGCGATCCGCACGCTGGAATGGAAACACATGATGCCCGCCGAAAAGGCGCAAGGCATCCCCGGCACCCTGCTCACCACCGAGACACCGTTTAGCCCAAGTGACCCCGGGCAATACGAATACCCGTTCCCCGATGACGAGAACGCCGAGTTGTATCGCCGGTACCGGGCGATGGCGGACGACACCGAGCGCCTGCTGGTCTGCGGCCGGCTGGGGGAGTATCGATACTTCGACATGGACCAGGCCATCGCCCGCGCCCTGCTCCTGGCCGAGCGCATCCTCAACGACACCCCCGACGCCGACCGGTTGCCTAATGGGTAAAGCCGTTGAACCGCGAAGGTCGCGAAGATAGAGAAGAATGTAGACAGGATGACAGGATTTACAGGATTGATCTGTGAGGTGTTAGCCCCTTATCCTGACAATCCTGTCATCCTGTCAAAAACTCTTGTTCTCTTCTTCGCGACCTTCGCGCCTCCGCGGTTATACTGGCCCCCTAAGCCATGAGTGAAACCTCACAAAAAACACCCGCCGTCAGCATCGTGATGCCGACCTACAAGCGCCCGGACTTGATCCGACGGGCCGTCAAGAGTGTGCTCGATCAGACCGTCACCGGTTGGGAGTTGATCATCTCCGATGACGAAGACCCCCCGGGCCAGACCTGGGACTACCTAAAAAAGCTCGCCGCCAAGGACCGGCGCATCCGCATCATCCAGAACCCCGAAGACCACGGCCAGATCCCCAACAATAACTTCGTCCTCCGCCAGGCACGCGCCCCCTGGATCAAACCCCTCTACGACGACGATGCGCTCAAGCCCGGCTGCCTGCAGCGGATGCTCGTCGCCACACTCAAGAAGCCCGACGCCTCCGTCCTGATGTGTCTGGCCGACAACTTCGTGCACAACGAACTCACCAGGCCCGGCCTGCGCGGCGTCGCGGCGACACTGGAATACCTCGATCCTGACGACGCCCTGCTCGCCGCCTACCTACAGGATCTTGAGGTCGGCACACCCGTGCAGTGCCTGATCCGACGCGAAGACATCCAGGCCGGCGTCCTCTGGGAAAACCCCGGCGAGATGAACTCGGCCTTCGACACCTGGTGGCTCTACCGCCTGATCGCTCGCGGCGGCGTCCTGCTCCTAAACGAACCCCTGATCGATCAGCACTGGGGCCACGAGACCGGCACACAGGAAATGCAGGACAACCCCCACCTGATGGACCACGACAT
Source organism: Phycisphaeraceae bacterium (assembly GCA_029260675.1). GTDB lineage: Bacteria > Planctomycetota > Phycisphaerae > Phycisphaerales > Phycisphaeraceae > JAJRRS01. The sequence goes on along the minus strand of JAJDCV010000036.1, from coordinate 2,507 downwards.
CCTGCGCCTCAAACAACTGCTGCGCCCCCTGATCCAGTCCGGCACCAAACCGCCGGCACTGAAAACCATCGAGCAACAAACACGCATCATGCGCGCCATCCTCCGGCTACGCGACAAACAGTTCATCCCCGCCATCAAACTCGCCGCCCCTTGCTTCAGCCCCCAGGCCTGGCACTACGCCCTGCGCTGGCTGAAAAACAAACGCCACCCAGGACGCAAGCCGCTGGTCGAACGCGAAGAGTTGTGGCCGTGAATATAACCATGCGCCTTCTAGAGTCATGATGCTCACACCAACACGAGTTCGTGAATTGCTCGAAGTGCATGGCACTTGCCGATCGCAAGAAGCTTCGGAATGGACCGGTGACATTCCACTTCCAGATGCTCTCGCTGTTTTTTACCGCGAAGTTGGCCCGGACAACATCACGATTGAAGGCTACGGAAACCCGATATTTATCCCGAGCCTGTCACAACTTTGGGACCGCCAAACCAGCTACCGATGGAACGGCCTCACCAGCGAACCAATAACCGGTTGGGACAATGACTGGATCGTTGTCGCCGACGAAGGGGCGGACCCGTTTATCTATTACCACGGCAGAATCCTATTTGCCCTGCACGGCGAGGGCGCGTGGGAACCCCGTGAAATCTATCCCGATATAAATTCCATGGCCGCGTGCATGGCAACATTGGGCTCGGTCGTTGTGAATGCAGGCAACGAATTTACTGACGATGAAAGTTTCATCCGACCCGAATTTAGAGCAGAAGCAATATCCCGTTTGACTACATTACTGGGAAGCGAAAACGAGGCCGAGATCATTATTGAAACCGCTGGTTGGGACTGAAATACCAAGTAACAAAGGCAGGCTTAAACCTGAAACCTAACGCCGGCTAAGTATATACACTGCCCACCAACCAATCCCCACGGAGCCCACCCAAATGCCGCTACCGACCCGCCGACCACGCGCCCAACGGTTCGCCTTAATGCTGCCGCTATTCACCGCCATTGCGCTGACCGCCGGCGGTTGCCAGATGCTGCCGGTATGGGCCAGTCGGCCGATCAAGCCCGCGCCGCTTGAGCCCGGGGACACGATCATGTTTATCGCGCCGGCGGGTGAATTGAATCAAGAGCGTGTGGTGCTGGCGAAGCAACGGCTCGAAGAAATGGGTTTCGTTGTGAAAATACCCGACGACTTGTTCCGAGACTACGGCTACCTCGCGGGGACCGATGAACAACGCGCCGCGGAGATCATGGCGGCGTTTGAAGACCCGGACGTCGACGCCATCTTCCCGGGCACCGGCGGGTACGGCACGACACGCATCCTCCAGATGCTCGACTACCGAAGCATCCGCAAACACCGCAAGATGTTGATCGGGTTCAGCGACATCACAGGGCTGCACCTGGCGATCAGCCGAAAGGCCAAGCTGGTCACGTTCCACACACCCAACCCGCAGTACGGGCTTGGCAGCGAGGGCAACCTCTCGGACTTCTCCGCGACCTACTTCTGGCGCGCGATCCTCAAATCCAGCTACTACGACGAAGAAGGCAACCGCCTTGCGCCGGGCTGGACGTATGAGTTCCCCGAAGGGGTAGACGCGCCCAAGACACTCGCGACCGGCAAGGCACGCGGCCGACTGGTCGGCGGGAACTTCTCGCTCGTCGCCGCCACGATGGGCACGCCTTACGAAGTCCAGACCAAGGGCCGTATTCTGTTTGTCGAAGACGTCCGCGAGGCCCCCTACCGCATCGACCGGTTCCTCTCGACGCTGCGGCTGGCCGGCAAGCTCGACGAACTCAACGGCGTGATCCTCGGCCAGTTCACACGCACCGAAAAAGAAGGCGAAGACCCTTCCGAGTTCAGCGTGCAACAGGTCTTCGAGCAGTACTTCGCCGACGCCGACTACCCCGTGATCACCAACTTCCCCACCGGCCACCACAAGTTCAACGCCACCCTCCCCATCGGCGCAATGGTCGAACTGGAAGCCACCGAAGACGGCAACAAGGTGAAGGTGTTGGAGGATCCGGTGAAGCTCTCGCGGTGAATACTTTGATTTCCGGTTACGACACGTCCTCTAACACCTGATCTTATAAGCTCCGAAGATGCTGCTGCCCTAGGTCGAGGGATTCGGTCTGGTGGAGTATTCACAAATCTGGATCGAAATCCTTGTAAAGATCCTCGTCTCCCGTTATGCTCGGCGCAGCCCAATGGGGGGCATATCAATGGGTATTGGGGGTGACCGTCACGGCCGACCCCTGTTATAGCGGGGTGTTCAAATGAAGCGGTCTTATCAGAAGAAACGTTCAGACCGGTCCATCAGGCGGGGCGCGCGTGCCGAGCGCGGAGCGGACTCGGCGGTGCCCTACGAGACCCCGCAGTGGGTCGGTGTCGAGGTGTTGGAGTGCCGTCTGTTGCTAAGCGGTACGGCACTCGCATCTGATTTTCTTGAGCCTGTGTCGTTATCCGCTGCAGAAGTGACCGCCTCGGTAAACACTTCAATCCAGAGCGTCACGC
>JAJDCV010000035.1 GCA_029260675.1 Phycisphaeraceae bacterium | reverse complement strand
GTGCAAGGCCCCGGCGAAACAATCACGTGGTCCGGCTTCATCGCCAGCGATTCCTCGGCCGTGACCTTGTCGTTCCGGATCACCCGCAAGTCCAACGAAGCATCCAACTCCCCGATCCGCTGGACCAGGTTGTAGGTGAAGGAGTCGTAGTTGTCGATCAGTAAAATCATGAAGAGGTATCCGCAGATTGCGCAGATGGCGCAGATCCGGATAAGACAAGGCGTCTGTATTGTAAAGAACCAGCGCCGAAGTTCAATAGCAGGCCAACCTGATATCCGCTTGCCTTAAGGTAATTGATCACCTGAGCCTCTTCCGTGTGTGTCAGCCCACCTAGAGCCTTAAGCTCCACAACTACGGAATCATAGCAAACAAAGTCGGCTCGGTAGGCCGTGCTCAGTGATCGGCCTCGGTAGGTCAATGGCAACACGACCTCTGGCTGAAAGGGTACATCGCATTCGCCGAACTCGATCGCCAAAGCCTCTTGGTAGACAGCTTCCAAAAAACCGCTTCCTAACTCCGTATGAACAGCCATGGCCGCACCAATAATGGCGTAGGTCCGGGGGTCCTGTGATTGATCCGAATCCTGTCTCATGATTCACATCTGCGTCATCTGCGAAATCTGCGGATAACCTCTTGACCTCTTAACCCACCACGATATTTATCAACCGCTTGGGTACCACGATCACCTTGCGCACCGTCTTGCCCGCCATGTGCTCGGCGACGTTTTCATCTTCGCGGGCCGCCGCTTCGATCGCGGCGTCGTCGGCGTCGGTCGGGACGGTGACCTTGCCGCGCAGCTTGCCGTTGACCTGGACCGGGTACTCAATGGTGTCTTCGATCAGCATCGCCGGGTCGTGCGTCGGCCAGTTTGTGGTGCTGATCGAGTCCTCGTGGCCCATCCTCTGCCATAGCTCCTCGCAGATATGTGGGGCCGACGGGGCCAGCAGGGGGATCATGTTCTCCGCCACCTCACGCGGAATCGTCTTAAGCCCGACCAGCTCATTGTTTAATTCGATCAACGCCGCGATCGCGACGTTGAACGCCATCGCGTCCATCGCATCGGTCACCCGCTTGATCGTCTTGTGCAGCTTGCGTTTCAAGGCCTCGTCGGCCCGGTCGCTGGTGACCAGTAGCTCGCCGGTTTCTTCATCGACGAAGTTTCGCCACAGCCGTTGCAGGAACCGATGCACGCCGACGATATCGCGGGTGTTCCAGACCTTGGACTGATCCAGCGGGCCGAGGTACATCTCATACAACCGAAGCGTGTCGCAGCCGTATTTTTCGCAGACATCGTCGGGCCCGACCGCGTTTTTCAGGCTCTTGCCCATCTTCCCGAACTCGCGGCTTACCGGTTCACCCCCGAACGTGAACCGGCCATCATTATCCTGAACCTTCTCCGCATCGACATACACGCCTCGCTGGTCGGTGTAGGCATACGCCTGGATATACCCTTGATTAAACAACCGGCCGAACGGCTCGGGGGTTGATACGTGGCCCAAGTCGTGCAAGACCTTGTGCCAGAACCGCGAATACAACAGGTGTAATACCGCGTGCTCGGCCCCGCCGACGTACAGATCGATCCCGTTGCCACCCATCCAGTACCGCTCCGCCTCCTCGCCGACGAAACGATCCTCGTTGTGAGCGTCCAGATAGCGCAGGTAATACCAGCACGACCCGGCCCACTGCGGCATCGTGTTCAACTCGCGGGCGTACTTCACGCCGTTGACTTCCACGGTCTTCCAGCTCGCCGGCGCGCGAGACAACGGCGTCTGCGGCGGGGCGTCGGGGTCGTCGCTGGCGCTTGGCTTGAAGTCGTCCATCTCCGGCAGCGCGACCGGCAGGTCGGCCTCGTTAACCGGGATGATGTGCCCGTCGGGCGCGTGCAGGATCGGGAACGGCTCGCCCCAATAACGCTGCCGGCTGAACAGCCAGTCGCGCAGCTTGTACTGGATCGTCGCTTTGCCGAAGCCACGTCGTTTAAGCCAATCAGACATCGCCGACTTGGCATCCGGTGTCAGTAGCCCGTTGAGGCTGACCTCGTCGTTCTCGGAATTGATCCCCGCGCCGGTCCCCCCGAACGCCGCGTCGAATGTGTTGGCCGCTGCGACGTAGTGCGCCATCAGGTCGTGGACGTCCTCCTTGTCGCAACCCTCCGGCGCATGGTGCTTGAGCCAGTCCTGCGTCGGCAGCACCACCGGCTTGATCTCGATGTCGAATTGTCTGGCAAAGTCGAAGTCGCGCTGGTCGTGTGCGGGCACCGCCATGATCGCACCGGTCCCGTAGCCCATCATCACGTAGTCGGCGATCCAGATCGGGATCTTGTCGTTGTCCACCGGGTTCAGCGCATACGCCCCGGTGAAGACCCCGGTTTTCTCTTTCGCGTCGGCCTGCCGGTCGATGTCGCTGCGCGCCGCCGCCTGGGATTGATAAGCCTTGACCGCGTCGCTTTGCGCATCGGTCGTGATCGATCCGACCAGCGGGTGCTCCGGCGCCAGCACCATGTACGTCGCGCCGAACAGCGTGTCCGGCCGAGTCGTGAACACCGTGATGATCTCATCCGGCGACTGGGCCGAACCATACGCCAGCGGGAAGTGAACCTCCGCGCCCTCGCTGCGCCCGATCCAGTTCCGTTGCATCAGCTTGATCGGCTCGGGCCAATCGACCAGCTCCAGGTCGTCCGCCAATCGCTCGCAATACGCGGTGATCCGAAGCATCCACTGCTTCATCGGCCGCTTGTAGACCGGGTGGTTGCCACGTTCACTCTTGCCATCGTTGGTGACCTCCTCGTTGGCGAGCACGGTCCCCAGTGCCGGGCACCAGTTCACCGGCACCTCCGCGAGGTATGCAAGCCGGTACTCATCCAGCAGACGCGCCTGCTGATCGGGAGCAAGCTCCGTCCATTTGCGTGCTCCCGGCTCGACCCCGCCGAGCGTATCCAGCACCCCTTCGGCCGCGTCACTGACCAGCGAACCGTCCGGCCCGATG
>JAJDCV010000034.1 GCA_029260675.1 Phycisphaeraceae bacterium | reverse complement strand
TTCAGCTCGCGGATCATCCCGGCGCTGGTGGCGGAGGGTATCGAGTGGTCGATCGTGGATTCGATTCATATGGAGCGTGCGACGCAGGGTTATCCGCACACCAATGCGTCGAACCTGTTTGCGCCGAACAAGGCGGACCAGATCAACCCGGCGATCCCGGCTAATCAGTGGGTGCAGCTGAATAACCTTTGGGCGCCGAGCAAGGTGGCTGCGCCGTTCGCGTATCGGCCACACAACGTGCAGCACGTGGACCCGGCGACGGGTGCGATCAGCCAGATCGTGGCGGTCCCCGCGGCGCGGTACGAGGGGAACGAGGACGGGCGGGGTGGGTTCGGGGCGCTGCAGTACGAGTTGGTGATGGAGCAGTACAGGCAGTTCAATACGGACCCAGCCCACCCGATGTTCGTGCTGCTGCATCACGACGGGGACAACTTCGGCGGGGGCAGCGAATCCTACTACCACGGCAACTTCCAGAGCATGGTCAATTGGGCGCAGACCAACAACAACTACGACGTAACGACGATCCAGGACTACCTGCAGCGTTTCCCGGTGGCGGCGAACGATGTGGTGCACATCGAGAACGGCTCGTGGGCGGGCGCGGACAACGGGGATCCGGAGTTTAAGAAGTGGCTGGGCGATCCAGACCCAAGCGGGTTCAGCCCGGACCGGAATTCGTGGGCGGTGTTGACGGCGGCGAAGAACCGGGTGTTCACGGCCGACGACATCGCGCCGGCGACGAACCTTGACAACATATTGAATGCTACGGGTATGCCGACGGAGCGGGCGTGGCGACACCTGATGGCGGCGGAGAGCAGCGACTACTGGTACTGGGACGGGACGGAGGTCTGGGACAGCAACGTGACGCGGGGGAGCAACCTGGCGGTGGCGCAGGCGGACGTGGTGATTAATTCGTTTGGTGGGAGTGAGACGACGCCGCCGAGCGTGTTTGTGCCTCAGCGTGAATCGTACAACCCTGGCGGCGATGAGTGGGGCCCGGGCGTGGAGCCCAGCGACTTCGAGGTGTGGACGTATGCGTATGACGTCAGCGGGCTGACGGGTGTGACGCTGAAGTACCGTGTCGATGCGGACGGTGAGAACCCATTGGGTTCGATCGAGAACGAGACGTATGCCGGCGGGGCGGAGGTGGGGAACTGGGTGAGTGTGCCGATGGGTTCCAGTGATGTTGCGCCGCCTGGGAATATCCTTTCGCCGACGTATCGGGCGGAGCGTTTTGGGGGGATGATCACGGGGCTGGAAGATGTGCTGGTGGATTACTACATCGAGGCGGTGGATGGTCTTGGGAACATCACGAAGACGGATATCCAGCACGTTTTTGTGGGGTCGTCGGTGATCAACCCGGGTGACGCGGTGACGATCGGGCCGGACCCGGCGGTGGCGGGTGAGTTGGTGACGATCACGTATGACCCGGCTGGGGGGCCGTTGGACGGGACGACGCAGGTGTTTTTGCATTACGGGTTTGATAACTGGACGACGGTGAACCCGGATGTGGCGATGAATTGGAACGCGGGGCTGTCGAGTTGGGATCTCACGGTGCCGACATTGGGGAGCGCGACGCAGTTGGACATCGTGTTTAATGATGGCGGGGGGGTGTGGGATAATAACAATGGTCAGGACTGGCACTTCACGATGACCGGTGGGACGCAGCCGAGTTTTGTGATGGACGGCGTATTGGATGCGGGCGCGGCGTTGATCGCGGGCGGTGCGGGTGAGGGGCTTTACGCGGCGCTAGAGGGTGATGTGTTATACGTGGCGACCGACGACGCGGGTGAGGGTGAGGATGTGTTTATCTATCTTGCGCTATCTCCCGGCGCGCTGACCGCGGCGAACTGGGCGAAGGCCGGGCAGATCGCGGCGTGGGATGCGTTCCTTGCGGATGAGAACGACAACGACTTTGAGGGCTGGTTCGACGTGACCGGGTTTGCCGAGGCGGCGACGGGCGTGAACGGCGGGATGTTAGAGGGGATGATCGACCTGGTAGCGATGTTCGGTTCGCTTCCCCCCGAGGTGTACCTGGCGGTGGGTCGGTATCAGAGCGCCGACGGCGGTGCGCTGGTGGGGCAGACGCCCGGCGCGGTGATCGGTGGCGGAAACATCGACGTGATTGAGTACGTGCTGTTCAGCCTGGGTTTGCTTGCGGGCGATCTTGATGGTGATGGTTTTGTCGGGATCGGCGACCTGAATATCGTGCTGGGCAATTGGAACCTGAATGTGACGCCGGGCGATGCGGCGTCTGGTGACTTTGATGGTGATGGGTTCGTGGGGATCGGTGATCTCAATGGTGTGCTGGGGAATTGGAACGCGGGGACGCCGCCACCGGTTGAGGCAAGCGGATCGATCCCCGAGCCGGGGACGTTGGGTTTGCTGCTGGTGTTGAGGTTTATGGTTGTACCCGGTCGGCGATCCCGTCAGGCGGCTTGACCCGGCCGCAATCACACACACCCTGAAAACCGCTGGGCAGGGCGGGAATTATGGGGTTTGGGTCGTCTTGATACCTTATAATGTTGTGGCATGTATTGGCGTATCGCATCGTCGCCTGGGGTGCTGGTGCGCAGTGTGTGGTGTGGTTGTATCGTCCATCGGCTTGTATGGAGGTTGATATGTCATTGGTTGCTCCGGGGATCGTTCGGCGTTGTCTGGTGTCGGCCGGCCTATCGTTTTTGTTCGCGGGGCAAGGCTTTGGTTTCATCATTGACACGGCCGCCAATCCGTGGCTGAGCACGGCGTTGGGCAGCCGGACGGCGAACGGGGAGCCGGCGACGTTGACCTGGGGTTTTGTGGATGACGGGACGACCGTGTCCAACGGGGTCAGTACGTTTGGGGGCAGCGACCTGATTGCGAATCTTAATACGACGTTCAGCGGGGATCCGACGGAAACCGATCACACGCTTCAGCCTTGGTTTGGGTATTTTGAAAGTTCATTTCAGAGGTGGAGCAACCTGTCGGGGCTGACGTATGTGTATGAAGCGAACGACACGGGGCAGACGATCGGCACGGTCGGGGGGGTGGCGAATGTTCGGCCGGACATCCGTATCGGGGGGGCGGGGGTCGATGGGTCCAGTGGGACGTTGGCGTTTAACTTCTTCCCGGACAACGGGGACATGGTGCTGGACACGGACGACATGGGTTTCTTTTCCAACGGGGTGGGCGGGCATGTGCAGATCAGGAACACGGTCATGCACGAGGCGGGGCACGGGCTTGGGTTTAAGCACGTCGAGTCGGACACGGATGCGTTATTGATGGAGCCGTTCATCAACATCAGCTTCGACGGGCCTCAGTTGGATGAGGTCCGCGGGGCGCATTATTACTACGGGGATGTCCACGAGAAGACCCACGGGGGGCAGGGCAACGGCACGGCGGCCAACGCGTTTTCGCTGGGGACGATCGCGGACGGGGCGACGTCCAGCATCGGGGTTGATGCGGACATTGCTAATCAGGCGATCGGCGCGAACGACGTCGATTTCGTCAGCATCAGCCATACCCCGGATGTGGACTTCTTTTCTTTTACGGTGACGGAGGAGTCCACGGTCGACCTGGTGCTCAAGCCCCTGGGGGGGCAGTTCACCCAGACGAGCCAGGGCGGCACACCGACGCTTTTCGACGCCTCGGCGCGAGCGGATTTGTCGCTGCAGTTGTGGGATACGGACGGTCAGACGTTGCTGGTGACCGCCGACACCCTGCCTGCGGGTGGGATCGAAACGCTGGTGGGTATCTCGCTGCCGGGGGCCGGGTCGTATTTCGCGTCGATCGCGACGACGACGGACACGGTCCAGTTGTATCGGCTGGACGTGTCGGTCCAGTCGGTCCTGTCGGGGATCATTGGGGATCTGGATAACAACGGGTTTGTCGGGATTGATGATCTGAATCTGGTGCTGACGAATTGGAATCTGATTGTCCCGCCGGGGGATGCGTTGGCGGATCCCAGTGGTGACGGGTTTGTGGGGATCGAGGACCTGAACGTGGTGCTGGGCAATTGGAACGCGGGGACGCCGCCGGGTGCGGAGGTATCGGGCGCGATTCCTGAGCCGGGTGTGTTATGTATGCTGGGTGCGGGTGGTCTGGTGCTGACACGTCGAGCCAGGTATTGGGTTTCCTGAGGTTTATAAGCCAACCTGAAAACACACATGCGACAGCCGCGCGGCCCCGACCTGGGTTGGGTGGTTTGTTGCGAGGGGATTAGCGGGGATGTGTTGCGGAGTTGACGCGACAAGTCGCGTCGCTTTGTATGATACGGGATCACGATAAATACTCGTGCCCATCTTGGGCGAGGGTAAGGTGGCCGCCCGTGAAATAAACAAAAACCGTATGACACATCCGCTACGGTTAATCGGAGGATACTCTAATCGTCGTCGCGGTTTCTTGTCTTGTAGTCAAGCAGTGCGCGGTACTTGGGTGCCTTGTCCAGGTCCTGGTCCTGGAATTCGAGCTGGCCCCATGAGCCCCACTTGTCGGGCTTTTCGACGAAGTTGAATGCGGTGAAGAGGCTGCCGCCGGCGTCTTCCCATTCGCGCATGTTCGCCAGGTAGACCTGATACATGCGCGGGTGGTCCTGGACGTTGATCAGAGCGCGAGCCCAGGGCGGGTTGCCGCCGCTGGCGGTGTAGTGTTGCCCGCCTTCGTAGGCGATCAGGGGGATGGATCGGTTGAGCTTGCGTGACCATGCTTGTGCGAGGTCGCCGTGGGCCTTGTAGTTTTGCCGGAGGCTGCGCGTCATTTCCTGCATGGCCATGTCGAGGATGTCGTCGGCGGAGGTTGAGGAGCGGAGTTGTTTGCGTTGGCTGCTGGTGAGGCCGAAGTAGGTCGAGCAGGAGATGGCGTCGAACCGGCCGTCGAGCGCTTCGACGAGTTTCTCGGTGACCCAGGGGTTGTCCTTCTGCCCGACGGCGACGCGGATGACGCGGTCGCTTTCCTGGCCGAAGGCGTCACGCCAGAGCTCGAAGTCGCGGTTGGATTCCTGGGCCCAGACCCGGCGGAAGCCCTCGGTCAGGGAGTCGCTGCCGGAACGGTCCTTGACCCAGTCGTGCTGGGGGAACTGAGAGTTCCAGACTTCGTTGGACCATTCGACGTAGACGTTCAGGTCGGGGCGCAGCTGTTCTTTAACCTGCTTTGCGAAGCTGAAGACGTAGGCGTCGTCGGCCTGGTGGGGCATACAGAACCAGGGGTCTGCGCCCAGCTCGTTGCACAGTTCGATCATGTACTTCAGCGCGACGCCGCGGTCGGAGCCCTGGGTGTAGTAATCCGGGCGTGGTCGGTCGGACCATGACTGGATGTTGGACCCGTTGATCCGCGCCCAGTCCATGAAGCGGATGACGCTGAAGGGTTTGAGCCGATCGATGAACAGGGGGTGGAACAGCGACGTGGCTTTTTCAAAACCGGGGAGCCAGACCTTGACGTTGCGGACGGGGTTGTTCGGGTTGGACTGATCGATGCGGAGGTAGATCCCTCTGTCGGAGGGGTTGACGTCCAGCTCGATGCGGTTGCCGTTCTTGCTGACGGCTTGTGCGTCTTGTCCGAAAACGAGCGAGCCGTCGCCGTCATAGGTGCAGACGTAACGCCCGGCGGGGTAGGCGCCTTGGGTGTCGATCAGCAAGAGGGTGTGGGCGGCTTGGCCGTCGCGGAGGATCGGCCAGCCCTCGTCGGTGAGTCTGAGGTTTTCGCCTGAGTCGAAAGGATTGGATCCGCCGGAGCGTGTTGGCAGCCACTGACGGGACTGCTTGATGGCGTCGACGAAGACCCATTCGCGGGTGTAGTAGGTGATCTCGGCGAGGTTCATGCCCAGGAAGCCTCGGGAGACGGCGGTGGGCAGGGGGTTGTTGTCCGGGCCGGGCTGAGGTGCGGGCTGGGGTTCGGGTTCGGGTTCGTCTTCGGGAATCGGTATCACGGTCTGTTCGGGCAGGGGTAAATCAAGATTGGAATCGGCGATCTGGAAGTTGAGGGTTCGGCTGTCGGAGGCGTGGTCGCCGGAGTACGCGGTCACGGTCAGGGAGTAGGCCCCTGCGGGGGATTGGGTGACGTCCCAAGTCCGGCCGTCGCCGAGCATGACGTAGGGGTCGTAGCGTTCGACGCTGTGGATGTTTTCCGGGCCGGTGACTTCGAAGATGACGCGGGTGGGCCGACCCCCTTCGACGAAGGCGCGGACCTGTGTCGGGTCGGTGAGGATGGATCCTTCCTCGACGCCGATGATGTTTTGGATCTTGACGTTCTGAGCCACGGTGAAGCGCGTGATGCGGAAGTCGACGACGCGGTGGTTGCGTATGAAGAATGCGTGGAGGGTGTAGTCGCCGGGCGCGGTGTTAGAGGTATCCCATCCGTGGCCGTCGCGGAGTGAGAAGGGGGCCTGGCGAGCGGTGTTGATGAAACCTGAGGGGCCGTCGATCTGGTAGCGGACGTCGTAGTCTGCGTCGTCATCGAGTCCGGTGACGTGGGTTTGGACATGCACCGCGCCGGTCACCTGTTGGCCGTCCTTGGGCGCGTCCAGCCGGGTGATCCGCGGTTCTTCGGTCGGCTCGGCCAAGGCGAGGTTCTGTGTAAAGCCCAGCAGGCACAAACACATGATCCCAAGGGTTAGCAGAATAGCGCTGCCTCGCGTGGGTGTCTTTGGCATGTGCAACGATCCTCTCCTGAAATCGGCATCGCGTGTCGTGCCGATGGCTGGGTCTGTGTTTGTGGTGAGGCGGTAACTTCGGGCTGGGGGTACTGCGGGGCGGGTGTCGGTGTGTGGCTTCGCCAGTTGGCCTGGGCCGTATGGCGAAGTATGCCGCCCGGAAGCGTCCGATAACTATAACAACATGGTGGCCGGATTGCACCTAAATTCCCTAAATTAACATGCATAATGCCTAATCGCCGTTGAGAGGGTCATTTATGGACTCGGAGCCTGGTACGATCTGGCCGACTCGCAAGCAAGGCCAATGTTTCACCATCCCGCAATAGAGCAAATCGACTTCAGATATTGCGTAATGTGTCTCGTCGCGTTGGTATGGAGTTCCTCGGATCCCCGCATCTCCCTGTGGGGTAAGGATAAACACACGGGCCTCAAGCCGATGCGCGCTAAGCGCTAGACCATCAAGGCGCTAAGGCGTGTAGAGCAACGTGTAACAGGGGGTTTTGATAGATCCGGAAAGATGGGGGTGAACCAATGACCGTGGAGGGATTCGAACCCGCGACCTGCTGCTCCGGAGGCAGCCGCTCTATCCAGCTGAGCTACACGGCCGATCAGGGTGGATTCTAGTCGGGTTGGGTGGGGGGGTAAAGGGGTGGCGGATTTTGGATGTTGTGCGTGGTGCAGGCCCGCGGGATGTGGTGGGGCGGGGTGCGGGTGAGGGGGCATACGGAAATCGAATGAAATATGTGAGCACAATCACGGGCTGATCCCCCGGCGGAACCGGGGGCTGAGGGTAGGGCGGCGGCTCGTGGGTTTAGTGGTGATGAATCAGTGGTTTTAGTTTATTGCGGGGGGGTGATCGTGTTCGTGGCGGAGTTGGCCGCAGGCGGCGGCGATGTCGCGGCCTCGGCTGGCGCGGATGTGGCAGTTGATGCCGGCGGACAGGAGGGTATTTTGGAATTGTCGGACGCCGGCGTCGGCGGGGCGGGTGAAGGGCAGGGGGGCGACCTCGTTGTAGCGGATGAGGTTGACGTTGCTGCGCAGGCGTTTGGCGACGTGGGCGAGTTGGTGGGCGTGTTCGGGCTGATCGTTGACGCCGCCTAAGAGGATGTATTCGAGCGTGACCTCTCGGCCGGTCTGGTTGAAGTAGTCTCGGCCGGCGTCGACGAGTTGGTCGATGGTGATGGATTTGGCCCAGGGGATGAGTTGTTGGCGCAGCGGGTCGTTGGGTGCGTGCAGGCTGATGGCCAGTGTGATCGGCAGGTCGAGTTCGGCGAGCTTGCGTATCTGTGGCGGGAGGCCGACGGTGCTGACGGTGATGCGTCGGCCTGAGATGCCCATGCCCCAGGGTGCGGTGAGTGTCTGGATTGCGCGGGTCACTTCATCGAAGTTCGCCAGCGGCTCGCCCATCCCCATGAAGACGATGTGGCTGATACGTCCGACGCCGTTGAGCTGAGCGAGCTGCCAGGCCTGCTGGACGATCTGACCGGCGGTGAGGTTGCCGTCGAGCCCGCCGAGGCCCGAGGCGCAGAACTTGCAGCCGACCGGGCAGCCGATCTGGCTGGAGATGCAGGCGGTGCGGCGGGGCTTGGCTTCGTCGGCGGGGATCATGACGCACTCGGTCTGTGAGGCACTATTTCCAAGCACATTCAGGGAGCCGGTGTCGGTCGGATCATCCGGGGTCAGGTTCCAGTCGATGAGCATCTTCTGGGTGCCGTCGGTGGCGCGTTGGTGGCCCAATACTCTGCCCCGGATGAAACATAGCCGATGCGCGAGTGTTTGGCGGTCAGAGGCACCGAGGTTGGTCATCTTGTCGGGATCGGTGACGCCGTGGCGGTAGACCCAATCGAGGACCTGTGTTGCGCGGTAGGCGGGCATCCCCCAGCCGGCGAGCAGTTCACCGAGCGATTCGGGGGTCAGGTCGAAGATATGCGGGCGATCGTCCATGGGCCGGAGATTGTAGCGGTTTGGTGTGGTGGTATGCTGGGGGCGTGCCCTTGTGGTTTTCATCATGATCTCAACCCGCGATCGACAGTTATTTGATGAGGTGCTTGACCGTGTGATGGCGGATCTTCCGCCGAGGTTGCACGTATTGTTGGAGGAGGTGCCGTTGATCGTGGAGGATGAGCCTGGGGAGGGGTTGCGGGCGGACGTGATGGGTGACGCGGGAGGGGGGGATTTGTGTGGTCTGCATTGGGGGACGGCGTTGACCGATCGTAGCGTGGAGGCGTCGGGTGATATGCCGGGGGTGCCGGATCGGATGATGCTGTTCCGAGGGCCGATCATGCGGCTGGCGGGGTTTCACGGGGGGGGGGCTGGCGCTCGGCGGGGTCGGGGGCTGGTGGAGCTTCGCAGGCAGGTGAAGATCACACTGCTTCACGAGATCGGTCACCACTTCGGGCTAGACGAGGACGACCTGACGGAGTTGGGCTACGGCTGATACGGATGAAGATTAAAACTTGTGCCGGTGAATAGGGGCCAATCCCCCGGCAAAGCCGGGGGCTGAGGGTAACACGGCCGACCATGAATTAGACAGCATCCGTATAAGTGGTGATTCTGACGGGTGACGGGGGTGGCGTACATCCGTTATGATTCCCGGGCATGTTGAAGCTTGCGACACTGATTGAGAATCCCGGCGAACCGCAGGTGCATAGCCGATACCAGGACCCCGCGCAGCTCAAGGCGCTTGGGTACAACGGGCTGGTGATCTACGAGAGCACGGCTTTGTCGGGGATTCAGAACATCGATGCGATCGGCTCGGACGAGCTGCGTCGGTGGGTCAATGCGCGGGTGGATCATATCGGTCAGACGATTCAGGCCGCCCAGGACGCGGGTCTGTCGGTGTATCTGTCGTATGACGTGCTGGTCCTGCCGGTTCATGCTGTGGAACGCAATGTGAATGGGTTGTGCTGCAAGGGCCGGCCTCAGACGCTGTGTCCTGCCAGCGATCAGGCGATTGAGCTGTCGGTGGCGGGGTTGGAATCGCTGCTCACCCGCTGGCCAAAGATCGACGGTATCGTTCTGCGGTTTGGTGACACGGACGCGCAACGCCTGCTGCACTTGATTGGTAATGATTTGTACAGCCCGCACTGCCCGCGGTGCAGCCAGTTCGGCCGGGCCGACCGAGTCACGACGTTTATCAAGCGGTTCCACGAGCTGGTCGTCGAAGGGCAGGACAAGCGGCTGATCGTCCGGGCGTGGAACGTACGCCCCGGCGGGATGCACGATGTGCCCGACGTGGCAAAACGGATCGTCGGGAATCTACCGGGTGATCCCAAGGACGACCGGTTGGTGCTGTCGTTCAAGTTCACGCAGACGGATTTCTGGCGGTACCAGCGATGGAACCCGTCGAGCCTTTTGTGTGGCGATCGGCCGATCCTGTACGAACTACAGTGTCAGCGCGAGTTTGAGGGCAAGGGTGGGATCCCCAACTGGCAGGCGCCGTTGTGGCGCGATGGCTGCCCGGAGGTGGGGCAACATGAGGGTGAGGTGCATGGGTTGGCGGAGGCGTCGGGCCGAGTGAACCTCGCGGGTCTGTGGGCGTGGGTTCGCGGCGGGGGCTGGGGCGGTCCCTTTGTGAAGAACGAGCATTGGATCGACGCGAATGTGTTTGCCGTGCCGTTGCTGGCCGACGACCCGCGAGCCGATCTGCGGGGGTTGGCCGAGCGTTGGGCGCAAGATCGCCTTGGGATCGACAACGAATCATCGGCGCCGATCGTTGAGTTGTTGGAAGAATCGGCGGAGTTTATCCGGCAAGCGTTCTATCTCGGTCCGTTTGCAAGCGGCCGTGCCAATCCCTGGCACCCCAATGCGGATTGGATCCAGGACGATCTACTGGATACCCGAAGCGCCTGGCGGATTATCCAGAACCTTGGCGGTGGGCAATTGGAAGAGCTGATCAATGAGAAGGAAGCCGCGGCGGAGGCAATCGGCCGACACCGCGCGGCGTTGCAGCAGGTAGTCAGCGATCGGCGTCACCGTGAGCTGGAGCCGTTGCTCAACTCGCTGCTTTATGCGGAGTCCTTCTTCGAGGCGTTGCGGGACATGGTGGGGGGGCTGGTTGCGTATCGGCGGTTCCAGAAGACGGGGGACTCAGCGTTTGCCGGGATCGTTAAGCAAAAACTCTTCTCCGCGCAGGACCACTGGAACCACCATACCCAGCGGTTCGGTTCCCTGCCCGGGGCGGCGACCGCGTTCCGGGAAGAGGATTTCTGGGACGTGACGCAGGACATCATATCTGAATTAGAGGGTTAGATTCCGGGGATATTGTGCGGGATGTGCGCAGTGGGCATGTCTGATACAGGGACATCCATCATGATTGATCAGCAGGCGGCTGAAGCAATATCTGAATCTAACGGTCAACAGGCGATTGTAAGCGACAACCAGCTATGTGATTTACCCCGATGGCTCACCTGGTTTGTGCTGCCGGCATTGGGCCTGGCGGTCATCCTCTTGCTGGTGCTGGAGCTTTGTTTTGGTGCCGAAGCCATGCGCAGCGGGTTCTACCCCCAGCCGGATGGGCAGACCGTGACGTGGTATGTTTTTGTGACGTTCAAGGAGGGGCCGACCGAGTACGCAGCGGTGTTGATCCTTATACCTGGTATCGTGGCGGGTGTTTATAGTGTGATCCATCGCAAGCGGTTCCCGGATAAACGGCTTAGGGTGTGGGCGATGATCCTTGCGCTGGGCTTGTTTTACTTCGCGGGGGAGGAATTGTCCTGGGGGCACCACATCGCGGTGTCGTTTTTTGGTAAGGAGGCGCAGCCAGAGACGATGACGGCCCTGGGTCTGAACGAACAGGGCGAAACTAACATCCATAACCTGGATAATTTCGTGGGCAAGATGCTTGGGCGCAACAGCAAGAACGTCGTGGAACTGTGGTGCTATGTCGGGGCGTTGGCGGCGCCTTTGATCCTGACGAGGCGTAAACCCGCGCTGACTCCGTCCGATACGGGGTACTGGTTCTGGCCTACCAGCGCGACGGTGGTGTGTGCGGCGATGGTGTTCCTGACCTACCGCCCGGTGCGCCTGTACATTAAGCTGTTTGCATATGAGAAAGAGCCTTACTGGGCGAGGCAGAGCGAACTTCAGGAGTTTTTCATGGCAGCGACGCTGGTGATCTATGTATCGAGTATCGCCTTGCGTTTGAGGCAGATGCCGGAGACAGACCTGACAGGTGTGTGATCCCACGCGGGGCATGTGCCCACCACGAGGTGAGCCTACTTCGCGGCGAACCAGTCGGCGCCGATCCCGACATCGACTTTCAGCGGGACGGACAAGGCCATCGCGTGCTCCATCTCCTGGCGGATGATCTGCGCGGCCTGATCCGTGTTTTCTGCGGGTGTTTCGAATACCAGCTCGTCGTGAATCTGAAGGAGCATCTTCATCGGCAGGGATTCTTTAATGATCCGTTGGTGGAGGTTGACCATGGCCAGCTTGATCAGGTCGGCGGCGGAGCCCTGGACGACGCTGTTGATCGCGAGGCGTTCGCCGAGTTGGCGCGTCTGGCCGTTGGTGGAGCTGATTTCGGTGACGGCCCGGCGTCGGCCGAGGATCGTGGTGACATAGCCGAGGTTTTGTGCCTGCTCGATGCACTGGGCGAGGAACTTGTCGATGCCCTCGAAGCGTTGCTTGTAGTCGCCGATCAGTTTCTTTGCCGAGTCGTTGTCCAGCCCGTCGATGCGTCGTGCCAGGCCGTAGGCGGTGACGCCGTAGACGATCCCGAAGTTGATGACCTTGGCGTGGCCGCGCTGCTCGGAAGTGACCTGGTCCAGTGGAGTGGTGAATACTTCTGAGGCGACGGCGGTGTGGATGTCGCGGTCGTTCTCAAATGCTTCGGACAGCCGGGGGTCTTCGCTTAGGTGTGCGAGGATGCGCAGCTCGATCTGGGAGTAGTCGGCGCTGATCAAGACGTGGCCGGGCTCTGCGATGAAGGCCTTGCGGATCTGCCTGCCGATCTCGGTGCGGATCGGGATGTTCTGGAGGTTCGGGTCGCTGCTGGAGAGTCGGCCGGTCGCTGCGCCGGTCTGATGGAATCGTGCGTGGACCCGGCCGTCGCGCGGACTGATGCTGTCCTTGAGGTTGCCCAGGTAGGTCCCGACGAGCTTGGATAGCTGGCGGTACTCGAGCATGAGTACGGGGACTTTCTGTGCGACCGGGTCGATATCGTCCATGTCCGCGAGCTTCTCGAGCACCTCGACGTCGGTCGATGGCCCGGTCTTCTTGCGCTTGACGACAGGGAGGCCCAGGTTGGTGAACAGCACCTCGGCGAGCTGCTTGGGCGAATCGACATTGAACGCGCCGCCGGCGGCCTCGTGGATCTGTTCGCGGAGTTCGTCGATCCTGCCGGCCAGGTCGGCCTTCTGTTCGTCGAGGGTTGCCGAGTTAACCTTGATCCCGTGGTCTTCCATGGTGGCGAGCACTTCGATCAGGGGTGTCTCAACGTTATCTAACAGTGCCGTCATCTCGGCTTCGTCGATCCTTGGGCGCATCAACTCACAGAGGCGCAGGCTGATGTCGGCGTCCTCGGCGGAGTAAGGGGTCGCCAGGTCGAGCGGGACCTGGTCCATGGTTTTCTGCGTCTTGCCCCGGCCGCGCTCGCCGATCAGTTGGCTGATAGGGATCGTTTCGTAGTTGAGCAGCGACAGGGCCATGTGGTCCATGCTCAACCCCGGCAAGCCAAGGAGGTGGCCGGCGATCATGGAATCAAAGACGATGCCGTTGAGTTCAACGCCGCTGTGGCGCAGCACCAGCAGGTCGTACTTGAGGTTGTGCCCGCACTTGCCGATTGACTTGTCTTCGAGGATAGGTCCAACCGCCGCAAGCACCGTCTTTTTGTTCAGGTGTTCGTCGGGGTTCGGCGAACACACCGGGACGTACACGCCGCTGCCGGCTTCCCATGAGAGACAGATGCCACAGAGCGGGGCGTGGTGGCCCAAGCCGATCGTCTCGGTGTCCACAGCGATTAGTTTTTGCTTCTTGAGTGTGCCGACCAGGTCTTTCAATTCGCTGTCCGTGATGATCGCGCGGTAGTCGCCGGTTGCGGTGATGGGAGGCGAGTCGACCTCTTGTTCCTCGTCCGGGCTTTGTTCGATATGGCCGAACAATCCGCCGACCGGTGCGGGTGCGGTAGCCTTCTTCTTGCCAGTCTTTTTCTTTGGCGTCTCAGGCTGGGCATCCAGTCCCAAGAGTTTTTGAAGGTCGGTGACGTGGCGGTTGAAGCCCAATTCTTTGAACAGGGCGAGCAGGGCGGGCCCGTTGATTTTGTCTGTGCCGTTTGTCTGGGTGTCCGCTAATGAAAACTCGACGGGTGTGTCCCGCCGAAGGGTAACCAGCTTGCGGGTCAATTCGATGACGCCGTTGTTCTTGGCGGTTTCGAGGTTTTCTTTCTGCTTGCCCTTAAGCTGATCCAGGTTAGCGAGCAGGTTTTCGACGGTGCCGAACTGTTCGAGGAGTTTACTGGCGGTTTTGGGCCCGATGCCCTTGACGCCGGGGATGTTGTCGGTGGGGTCGCCGATCAGGGTCTGGTAGTCGATCACCTGCTGCGGTGTGATGCCGCGTTTTTCTTTCAGGGCCTCGCCGTCGAATGTCAGGTCGGTCTGCACGTCGTAGAGGGTGACCCGTTCACCCAGCACCTGCTCGAGGTCTTTGTCCTTGGCGACGAGTTTGAGTTGTAGGCCGGGCGATTCGTCGTCGAACCCACCGGCGGCGACTTGGTCGGCGAGTGTGGCCAACACATCATCAGCCTCGTAGCCCGGGGCGACGATGATCGGCAGGCCGAACAACTCCGCCAGCTCGAACATGCGAGGGATCTGCGCGACAAAATCGTCGGGTGCCTCGTCGCGGTTGGCTTTGTATTCGGGGTAGAAATCGTCGCGGAAGGTCTTGCCTTTGGGGTCGATGACCATCGCGGCGTAGGGGGGCTTGCAGTCCTTGAAGAGCTTGATCAACATCCCGGTGAAGGCGAACAGCGCATTGGTCGGCTCGCC
>JAJDCV010000033.1 GCA_029260675.1 Phycisphaeraceae bacterium | reverse complement strand
CTCCGTTTGGGCCGATGAACCCGAAGCAATCGCCCTGCTCGATCTCGAGGTTGAGGTTCGACAGCGCCATCAGGTCGCCGTAGCGTTTGGTGAGGTTGATGGTCTGTATCATGGGCATGGGTGAGATCCGGGTCGGCGGGTGGTCTTACTGTATGACCGCCGGTGCTTACTTGAAATCATACACCCAACGGACGACGGTCCAGCCGGTGGAGGGGATTTCTTTTTCATTGACCGTCATGGGGACGGGCAGGGGTGAGTTTTCCAGGTGGCCGATGACGATGAGCCGCTTGCCTGCCATGAGGTGCGTGAGGTCGAGCTGTCTGCCGAGGGCGCGTTGGTAATTCACGGCGACGTTGAAGCCTTTCTTGCGGAAGTCAGGCGGGGGCAGTGCGTCGTAGAAGCTGAGCAGTTGGATGTACTTGATCATTTCGCTGGAGGGTGTGAGGGCCTCGGTCCCTGTGGCGTTGATGAGTTGTTGGCCGGGCTGGTTGCTCATGAGTTGGCCCAGGAAGCCTTCTTTGGGCCAGGTTCTCGTGTTGTATGTGCTGTCCTTAGAACGTACGACAAGCAGTTGATTGTTAGTGAGTTGCCCCAGGTCCAGAATCTGCTTGGGCTCCCAGTCGGTGGGATATTGCCAGATGTGGGGTGCCTTGTTTTCACCGGGGCAAAAGATCAACAGGACGTCGCGCAGCGGTCCGGGCAGGCCGTGGGAGAGTTTTCCTTTAGGCCAAAAGTTCTCGATCTCGAGTTTGCCTTGCGGGAGGATCAGCGGTTCGGTCAGGCCGGTTTGTGGTTTGTCAATCCGGCCGAGGAAATCCAGTTCGAGCTGCTTGGCGGTGGATCGGAACGGGATGTCGGCAACTCGGGGTGAACCGGCGTCGAGCGTGTAGTTTTGTGGGTCGACGAAGCCGGTGTCTTCGCCGCCGGTGATCATGCCGGGGCTCGACAGGGTGTTCCGGGCCTGGGGATGGTCCGGGTCGATCTCGACGCGCTGGTTGGCGAAGGTGGGCAGATAGATCGACAGCCAGCTGTGTGCGTGAACGTTGGGTGAATCGGCCTGTGCATCGATGAGGGTGAAATGAGACACGGCGGCGCGGCTTGGCGCGATCAGCCAGGCACCGGCCCAGCTGATCGCTGAAAACCCAATAACCACCGAGACGAAGACGACCCAGCTATGACGTGCGGCGTCTTTCTTTTTCAGCGCGATGAAACTCAACGGTCCTGCGGCGAGCCAGTAGAGACCGAACAACAGGATAGCGGCGAGCAACGCGGTGGCGGCGGTGCCCCGCATCGAGACACGGCCGGGGATGAAACGCCCCAGCGGGATGGTGCCGCGGCTGGTGGGTCTGGACATGTTACCGGCTTCGATATCGGAATCGATCTTCGTCTTGCTGTAGACGGGGGCCTGCCACATGAAGACGTCGTTCCAGATCGGATACTTCCCATTAGGCAGGCCCATCTGTGTGATGCGGCGGTCTGCAAGGTCGACCCCGATGAGCGTAATCCGGCCGGCGCCAAATCGTTTGGCGACGATGACCGGGCGTTCTTCAACGGGTCGGTCCTTGTGTTTCAATGCGTGCGTCTTGATGATGTCTACGCCGTCACCGGGGCGGGTGCTGAACGTGGTCATTTCCACGTCGATCCGTTCTTCGGCCAGGACGCTGCCAAGCCATGTGGGGGGCTCGCCTTGGATGCGGTGCATCTGGTCGGCCTTGACCGGTAAGAGGTCAGACATACCCGAACCCGTCCAAGATTGGCCGATCGCGGGGAGGACGATGACCAGGTGGCCGCCGCGTCGGACCCATTGGCGCAGCGCCTGCTGGGTGTTGCTTGAGACCAGGGGGTCGTCGGGCTCGCCGCCGCCGCGCGACCAGATGAGTGTGTCGATCGCCGATAGCCCGTACCAGCGGTCCGGCAGGGTAGTCAGCGACAGGCCGGTGATGATTGAGAGCGGCTCGTGGGTGGTGGTTTGATAGGTGTAGGCGCCCAGGCCCAAGTCCTGGTTGCCGGCGATACCGATCAGGCGTTGTCTGGGCGGGTGGATCGTCGCGGGCCGGGCTTCGGTGCGTGCTAACTCGGCTGTCGCGTCTTCATTGAGTACCTGGATCACCCAGGGGTCGCTGTGTTGTGCTCTGATCGGCAGCGGGCCGTAGACCCAGGCGTCGTGCGTGCCCAGCGCGTCGAGAGTGACCCGGCGTTGCGCCATGACGCGGTCGCCGTCGGCGTCGTCAAGCAGCCAGCGGCAGAGGACCTGCCTGGGTTCGGACGACCGGTTTTCCAGGGTGACGCGGATGGGAGTCCAGGCACCCATGCGTGACTGCCCGGCGAGGCCCAGGTGCCCGCGTTCAACTTCCAGAAGTACGTCATCGACCTGTGCGAACACGGGTGTGGCCAGGGCTAGCAGGAGGCTGACGGTGAGCCTGGTGATCGTATTTTTCAGGGCCCCGTGCATATGTGAAGTGTAGCGGTATGCGTGGGTAAAGGCACGATCGGGGGAGCGTTGCTTTCTGTATAGCCCGAAGGATGCCGGTTATGCGGACACAATCCGCCCGATAACGGTTGGCAGTCGCGGGTGGATCAAGACACCCACCGGGGGGGCCCGATACGCTGGGAGTGAGTCCTGTACCCCCCATCCTGATCTGGCTGATCCTCGCCGGGCTGGCGTACTGCCTGGTCACCTCCGTGGCGGCGGTGCTCTCGGCCCGGGCCCACTTCGAGACCCAGCGGCACGACCTGATCGTCCGCTCCAAGAAGATGCGCCTTGAGTACCTCAACTCGATCGAAGAGAAGATGGCGGGCGTGGTTGAAGACAGCGTATTGATTGAGGACGAGGAACTCACCCCAGCCGCGTAGCCCCAGCCTTGCAGGGGTTTCCCCCCATCTTGCCTAACCATCCGATCCGGTCACACAAACGCCCGGGATTTTTCTGTTTATTTGGGCCCAGATCCGTTAAGATATACTTCTCTACACCGCTGGCGGAGAGCGGTCACCCGAAACTTCCGTGAGGAGAAACCTGCCATGCAAGATCTGGCTACTGCCTGCGCTGCTTCCCGATGTGATTCCGATTCAAGCACACATGCAATGCGTGTGATGGGTTGGGTGACGCTTTTCATCCTGGCGGGTATTTCCGCTACGGCCGCCCATGCGGGAACGGCGATTAACTTCACACCCCTGACCACACCGGCGGTCGATGCGCCGGCCGGCAGCGCCCAAGAGGTGAACACCCCGTTTCTCTTATCCGACGGCATCATCTCGCAGACCTCGCTGGTATCAAAGAACGCCTCGAACTACCTCAGCCCGACCAAGCTGGGCAACTGGGACATGATCACGACCAACGAGACCGGGCCGGACGCGGGCCGATACCTGTTCGTCGCCCATGAGACCGGCGCCAACGCCGGGGTGTCCCGCTACGACCATGTCACCGGGCAGTCGGTCAACCTCGGATTCAACGCCGGGTGGGGCGCGTTAGACGGGTCGACCTGGACGCCCTGGGGGACGGTGATCACCGGCGAGGAGTGGGCGGGCCTGGGCCGACTCTTCGAGATCACCAACCCGCTGGACGACCCGAACACCACGCCGATCAACTTCGTCGAACGGGCCCCAATCGCCAATGTCTCGCAAGAGGGGCTGAGGTTTGATTCGGCGGGGAACCTCTATTACATCGACGAAGCCTTCGGGGGTGGCATCTATAAATTCGCACCCACCAACCCCAACACCGCCTCGGCACTGACCCAAGGCCAGACGTTTGTACTTAAGGACGACGTGGCGGGTGATGGCGCCAATGTCGGAGCCGCGACCTGGGAGCCGTTGACCGACGCGGCGGGTGTCACGCTGCCGGGGATCACCGATCCGTTCACGGTCACCGGCGGGAACACCCGGCCGGGCCGGACCGCGGCCGATGATGTGGGCGCCAGCAACTACTCCCGCCCGGAGGACCTGGAAATCAGCAAGCTGGCCAACGGCAATGATGTGCTCTACGTGGCCACCACCAGCACCCGCCAGGTTTTTTCGGTCGAACTGGCCACCGCCAGCGCCGCGACGGTCAGGGAGTTTGTCAACCCGACCACCATCGACGCCGCCACCGGTGTAGCGGTGAATAACGCCGGTGCGATCTTCACCAATCCCGACAACCTGTCGATCGACGCCAGCGGTAACATCTACGTCAGTGAGGACTCTGGCAACGGCAACATCTGGTTCGCGGAAGACCTGAACAACGACGGCGTGGCCGACCGGATTGCGCGTTGGGCGTCGCTGGGTGTTGTCAGCGCCGAGCCGACCGGGTTGTACTTCGATCCGCTTGTTCAGGGACGGGCTTACGTCAATGTTCAGCACCCCTCCAGCGGCAACGACAACCTGGTCATGCTCACGGTCCCGATCGTCGGTGACCTGGACGGCGACGGGTTTGTCGGGATCACGGACCTGAACATCGTGTTGGGTGCGTGGAACCAGAACGTCCCGCCGGGCGACCCGCTGGCGGACCCAAGCGGCGACGGGTTTGTGGGCTTGGCGGACCTGAACACCGTGCTGGGCAATTGGAACGCGGGGACCCCGCCGGGGAACGTGGCCAACATCCCCGAGCCTGGGGCGTTTAGTCTCTTCGCGGGTCTGGTGTGCATGAGGATCCGGCAAAGAAGTAGATCGTGATAAGACCTGGTGTCTAATCTCCCTCCTTATTCGCGATCACCCGCGTGTATTTGTGGTTATTATTCTGCCTTCTTCGGGTCTTCGTGGCTGAACCCTAACCCCCGCCCTTCCACGTGCTGAATTACCTGCTGCTCATCGACCCCGAGTTGCTCGAATGTCTTCGTAAAACCGACCGCGGCGCCGCACTCCGGGCAGCGCGGCATCCGATACCCCGTGAGGTTGTAGCCACACTGGGCGCAACAGCGCGGTGCATCCATGCGGTCTTTTTTCATCACCCGGCTTCGGACATACCCCGCAATCACAAACGCCGACACGAGAAAGGCCATGGCCAGGCCCAGCGCCAGGAAAAACCAGAATCGGAAATCTACCGCTGAGGAATGCATTCGACCTCTCGTCCACTCACCCGTTAAAGCCCGTACTCCCCCCACCGCCGATCGACCAGCTCTTTTACCGCCGGGTCCATCTTCAGAAGTTGCGGCCAATCGCGGACCGGCTGGCCGTTGACCTCTTCGCCGGCGATTTTCCGGGTCGCATCAAACCCGATCTTGTGACCGGCTCCCAACCGCGGCGCCGCGTGATCGAGGATATCCAACGGCCCGTTGACGATCTCGATATCACGCCCCGGGTCACAGTTGGCACAGAGGTGGAACAGCACCTGCTCGTGGTCATGTACATCCACATCGTGATCGACCACAAAGATCATCTTGGTCCACGCCATCTGCCCCGCGCCCCAGACCGCGTGCATTACGCGCCTGGCCTGCAGCGGGTATTCCTTCCTGATCTTGATGAATACGCAATTATGGAACGCGCCGAACATCGGCAGGTCGTAGTCGATGATGTCGGGGATCAGCGTCTTGAGTAACGGCAGAAACAGCCGTTCGGTCGCCTTCCCAAGATAATAGTCTTCCTGCGGCGGCTGCCCGACAACGGTCGTGGGGTAGACCGGATTCCTGCGGTGCGTGATCGCGGTGACCGTAAACACCGGGTAGCGGTCCGGCAGCGAGTAGAACCCGGTGTGGTCGCCGAACGGGCCTTCGAATACTTCGTGTCCGTGCTTGAGGGGTGAGGCTTGAGGCTTGCGTGGGTCGTACCCGGGTCCACCCGCCTCGGTGCTGACATAACCCTCGATCACGATCTCCGCGTTCGCGGGCACGTGCATGTCGATCGTTTTGCATTTTACCAACGGGATCGCGCCGCCATTGAGGAACCCCGCAAACAACAGCTCACTGACCCCCGGCGGCAAAGGCGAAGTCGCCGCGTAAGGCAGCACCGCCTCACCCCCCAACACAATCGCGCAGGGCATACCTTCTTTTTGTGACTCACCCGCTTGTATTTCTTTCCAAGCACGCCAATGCCTCGCCCCGTCGTGGTGCATGTGCCAGTGCATCGCGGTGTGGTTCTTGT
>JAJDCV010000032.1 GCA_029260675.1 Phycisphaeraceae bacterium | reverse complement strand
CTTCTCTTTCATCTCACTTTCAGTGGCCGCACCGACGTTGATCTGTGCGACGCCGCCGGCGAGCTTGGCGAGGCGTTCCTGGAGCTTCTCGATGTCGTAGTCGCTGGTGGTGCGTTCGATCTGGGACTTGATGGCTTCGATACGGCCCTTGATCTCGGAGGTCTTGCCGGCGCCTTCGATGAGGGTGGTGTTGTCCTTGTCGATGATGAGCTTCTTGACCCGGCCGAGGTCGCTGAGTTCGAGTTTCTCGACGTCGATGCCGAGCTCTTCCATGATGGCGCGGCCGCCGGTGAGCGCGGCGATGTCGCCGAGCATTTCCTTACGGCGGTCACCGAAGCCGGGGGCCTTGATGGCGACGACCTTCAGGACACCGCGGAGCTTGTTAACGACGAGGGTGGCCAGGGCTTCGCCGTCGATGTCTTCGGCGACGATCAGGAGGGCCTTGCCGCTTTCAGCGATCTTGCCGAGGATGGGGATGAGGTCCTTGGCGCTGCTGATCTTCTTCTCGTGGATCAGGACGTAGGCGTCTTCGAGGACGACGTTCATGTCGGTAGCGTTGGTGACGAAGTGCGGGGAGAGGTAGCCCTTGTCGAACTGCATGCCCTCGACGAGGTCGACGTAGGTGTCCAGGGACTGGCCCTCTTCGACGGTGATGACGCCGTCCTTGCCGACCTTGTCCATGGCCTCGGCGATGATCTGGCCGATCTGGGCGTCCTGGTTGGCGGAGCAGGTGCCGACCTGGGCGACTTCCTTGGAGTTGGCGATCTTCTTACTGGTCTTGTGGAGTTGGGCGACCAGAGCGTCGACGGCCTTATCGATGCCGCGCTTGACCTGGTTGGCGTTGGCGCCGGCGGTGATGTTTTTCAGGCCCTCGGTGAAGATGGCCTCGGCGTAGATGGTGGCGGTGGTGGTGCCGTCGCCGGCATCCTTACTGGACTTGGAAGCGACTTCCTTGACCATCTGGGCGCCGATGTTTTCGATGGCGTCGTCGATCTCGATCTCCTTGGCGACGGTGACGCCGTCCTTGGTGACGGTCGGGCTGCCGAAGGATTTTTCGAGGACGACGACCCGGCCGGAGGGGCCGAGGGTGACCTTGACGGCCTTGGCGAGCTTGGCGACGCCGCGGCGGATCGCCTCGCGTGCCTCGTTGTCGAATGTGATTGTTTTAGCGGGCATATCTTTGATTCCTTGGGTATGGGTCAGGGGGTGCCTGACGGTGTTTTTTTATTTAGCGGTCCCACGGACGGGAGTCCGTGGGCTTCATGCGTTGAAAACCGTGGTGTCACTCGACGATGGCGAGGACTTCGTCGGCGGACATGACGAGGTACTCTTCGCCTTCGAGCTTGAGCTCGGTGCCGCCCCACTTGTTGAGGATGATGGTGTCGCCCTTCTTGACGCTGATGGGGGCGCGGTCGCCGTTATCCAGGACCTTGCCTTCGCCGACGGCGATGACCTTGGCCTGCTGGGGCTTTTCCTTGGCGGACTCGGGGAGGAAGATGCCCGAGGTGGTTTTGGTTTCGGCTTCGAGGCGCTTGACCAGGATCTTGTCGCCGAGGGGTTTGATTTTCATGTTGCGTGTCTCCGTTGAGTAGGGTTTGGGGTTTTGGGTATAGGGTATAGGGTCTAGAGTCTAGGGTTGAAAAGCGTGTGAGCCTTTAGCGATGGGCTAACGGCCTGTTAATTACTGGGCCATGCTCCTTCGTACTGGCGGTCGATGAGTCGGCGGATGACCGCGAGCATGTCTTCGATGTCGCTGGGTCGGTTGACGACGGAGAACGCGCCGAGGCTCAGGGCCTGGTTGAGGAATCGCTGGGCCTGGTTGCGTGCGATGGCTCGGCTGTTGACGACGACCACGGGGGGTCGAGTGGGTTGGCGTTTGAGGACTTCCAGGACCCAGAGGCCTTGAGCCTCGCCGAGCACTCCAGACTCACTTCCGGGGGGGACTTCGCGGGGGTCGTCCTGCGGGGTGGCCAAGTCGATCAAAGCGGCGTGGATCTCCAGGTCGTTGACCATGCCCACCGCCTCCCGGCCGGAGCGTGCGACGTAGGCCTTGACGCCCTGAGGCTCAAGCAGCCGGGGCAGTTGCCGGGTCCAGTGGCCCGCGGAGTGCGGGCGGTCCTGGGTGAGCAGGACGTTGAACCGGGCGCTTGGCCGGGGATTTCCGGGGTTCCGGGGGCCGGGTTGGGGGTCAGTCGGTCGCATAGCGGTTTTCGGGCAGACGTTTCCTGTGGCTATGACAGAGGTTGCAAGGGGGGTGCCAGTGTGCGTAACGGGGGCGTGGCTGTAAGTAGCTGTGTTCAAATGGATTATGAGCACTCTCGGCGAGGGTGGGCCACCCACTGCCTGCCGTGGTAGTGGTTGGGCTGTCTATATAGTGTCGAATTGGCAGTTACGCAGAACGGTGGGTGTTACACTGGAAGCTAAGGGCTTGGGATCACATGTCTGAATACCTGTCAATTCTGGGTTGGATCGGGTTCGCGCTGGGCGTCATCGGGGTGGCGTCGATGGTCTTTTTCACGGTCGGGCTACGGCTTGAGCGGCGAGCGATCCGTGACCTCAAGCCGACCGAGCCGGTGACGGACCGTTCGAGATTTGAGTTCCTGATCAAGTCGAACAATCAGGCCGAGTCGTTGGGCCTGATCGGGCCGCAGTGGTATGAAGATACGACGGGCCTGCTGGGGCGCGCCAAGTACGCGATGTGGATGAACAATGACAGCCGGATCTTGATGCTGATCGTGCAGAATTCAACTGCGATCGCATACGAGAAGATCATTTTACTCTCCAAACTCGATGAAGAGCGCGTCCTCAAAACCGTTAACGGCGATGGCGAACACGACCTGCTGGGCTATACCGAATACCAACTGAAGACCGGTGCCCGCCCGCTGGAATTGATGGCTCTGCACCTGGCACGTCTTGATCTGCGCAAGACCCCGCCTTTGCCGATGAAGACCCGGCCCGCTCTGCTGGAATTCGAAGCGCTCGAGCGCACTCGGGTTCAAAGGTTAGTCGATAGACGGCTCGCGGTCTGGCTGACCGGAGACGACGAGCCGTGGCGGCACACGACGCTTGGGGCGTTTCTTGCGTATCTGCAGTTCATCCGTGCGGGCTTCTGGAAAATGATCCGCGATTCCATACGTGAAGGCGCGCGTGAAGGCTGGAAAGATGAGGATGAAGCCGACAATAATGAGGGCGAGGCCGGTTTGGCTGAGCCCGAGTCTTCTCAGGATTTAAAGGCTGAAGCCTGAATCACAGCGACGACGATGTCGAGCATTTCAATCAACGTGTCGTGGTCCATAGCCGGGGCGGGCATGAGGACGAGGGTGTTGCCCAGGGGGCGGATGATCAGGCCTTGGGATAGGGCTTTCTTGCAGATGTTGGCGCCTGCGCGGCGGGCGAAGTCAAAAGGCTCGATCCCGCCGGAGGGGTTTCGGTCTTTGCATAACTCGATGCCGACCATGAGGCCGCGTTGGCGGATGTCCAGGATGTTTGGGTGGTCGCGGAGGGCGGCGAGCTTGTCGTGGATGAGTTGGGCGCTTTGGTTGGCGTGGACCAGGGTGTTGTTTTCTTCGAAGAGTTTGAGGGATGCGATGGCAGCGGCGCAGGCGAGGGGGTTGCCGGTGTAGGTGTGGCCGTGGTAGAGGGTTTTGGGCGGGCGTTCGTCGGGTTCGCCGGTGAAGGCTTGTTCGATGGCATCGGTGGTGATTGTGGCGGCGAGGGGGAGGTATCCGCCGGTGATGCCCTTGGCGAGGCAGAGGATGTCGGGGGTGACGTGGTCGTGGGCACAGGCGAGGAACTTGCCGGTTCGGCCGAAGCCTGTGGCGACCTCGTCGGCGATCAGGAGGACGTCGTGTTTGCGGGCGAGGTCAGCGACGCCTTTCACGAAGCCGAGGGGTTGGCAGATCATGCCGGCGGCGCCCTGCATGACCGGCTCGATGACGATGGCGGCGGTTTCATGGGCCTGTTCGGTGAGGAGATTGTCGAGTTCGTTGAGGCAGTGGGCCATCAGGGCGGCGTTGAGGGCGGGGTTCTCGCTGGGGAATGTGCGTGTGTCTAATTCAGTTGCGGTCCCACGGTCATCAGACCGTGGGCTTCGTGGTTGTGATGAGTCACCCAAGATGTTTCCCGGGGCGCGGGTGGCGTCGGGGGCGGGGAAGGTCTTGACGTCGAAGACCATCGAGATGAAGGGCTTGTGGAAGAGATCGGAGTAACCGACGGACATGGATCC
>JAJDCV010000031.1 GCA_029260675.1 Phycisphaeraceae bacterium | reverse complement strand
AGCCCGCGATCGCCTGCTCGACCTCGGCAAAGCTCATCCGCTCGGCGTTACGCAACACCGGCACGACCAGCCCCTTGCCCGTCCCCACGGCGATCCCCATGTCGTAGTAGTCCCGGTACACGATGTCCGTCCCGCGGATCTCCGCGTTGACCGCGGGGAACTGCTTGAGCGCATCGATCGTGGCCTTGACGAAGAACGACATGAACCCCAGCTTGATGTCGTATTTTTTCAGAAAGGCGTCTTTGTACTGCGCCCGTAAGGCCATCACCGCCGACATGTCGATCTCGTTAAAGGTCGTCAGCAGGGCGGCGTTTTGCTGGGCCTGCACGAGACGCTCAGCGATCCGCTTTCGCATCGGGGTCATGGGGACGATCTGCTCGGCCCGGCCACCTGATGTGGACGGGGCGGAAACCTCAGACGCGGCTCCGCTGGGCTTGGACGCAGCTTTGATGCCAGTAGCGCCTGGGGCGCTATTCATAAAAGCCTGGACGTCTTCCTTGAGTAATCGCCCACCGGGACCGGACGCGGGGATCGCCGAGGCGTCCAAGCCGTTCTCCTCGATCAGCCTTTGTGCCGCCGGCATGGCCCGCGTGTCTGAGGCCGTGGTGCTTTCAACCACGGAATTACCCGAGGCACCGCCCGGCTTAACGTCCTCTTTGGAAGCGTCGGCGCCGGGAACCTCTCCGTACTCCATATACGCGATCACATCGCCGACGATCGCGGCGTCGCCCGACTGCTTGAGCAACTCACCAAGTGTCCCGTCAGCCGGGGCGGGCAGTTCGAGGGTGACCTTGTCGGTCTCGATCTCGACGATCGGGTCGTCCTTACGCACGGCATCGCCCGTCGTCTTGAGCCATCGACCGATCGCAACTTCGGTAATCGACTCGCCAACCTCGGGTACTTTCAGTTCAACGGGCATGGGTTCCTCGAACGATTTATGATTTACGATTTGCGATTTATGATTTGAGGTTTGTGATTCTGATATGACATCATCAATCACAGATCACAAATCATAAATCCTCCTTGGGTTTTGGTCCGACCGCCTCGGCAAGAATATTCTCTTGTTCGATCACGTGCGCGGCCCGTGAGCCGGTTGCGGGGCTGGCGGACTCGGCGCGGGCGATCCCGGATAGCGTGAAACGCCCAAGCAGCTGCGGGCAGAACCGCATCCGCAGGAACGGCCAGGCACCCTGATTGCGAGGCTCCTCCTGGACCCACACGACCTCCACGTCATCACTGTAATCAGCCATCACTTCTTGGAGCTGCTTGAGGGGAAACGGGTAGAGCTGTTCGACACGGATGATCGCCACATCATGCCGGTGCAGTACCTCCCGGCGCTCGATCAAGTCGTAGTAAATTTTCCCGGAACAAAGCAGCACACGCTTGATCTTACCGGGGGCAGCCCCATGAGCGTCGGGGATCACACGCTGGAAACCACCGGCGGCCAGCTCTTCTAGATCCGAGACTGCGCCGGGGTGCCGCAGCAGGCTCTTGGGCGTCATCACAACCAATGGCTTAAGCCACTTACGCATCGCCTGGCGCCGCAGCAGGTGGAAGTACTGCCCCGGCGTTGTCGGGTTGGCGACCTGGATATTGTCCTCAGCGGAAAGCATGAGGAACCGTTCGAGCCGGGCCGACGAGTGCTCCGGGCCCATACCCTCAAACCCGTGCGGCAGCAGCATGACCAGGCCCGACAGCCGGTTCCACTTGTCTTCAGCGCTGGTGATGAATTGATCGATGATGGGCTGCGCGACGTTGACGAAGTCGCCGAACTGCGCTTCCCAGAGGGTTAGCCCGTCGGGGCAGTCCAGGCTGTAGCCGTACTCGAAGCCCAGCACGCTGTTTTCCGATAGCGGGCTGTTATAGATTTCGATCGGGGCCTGTTCGGGCGCCAGGTTGGCAAGCGGCATGTAGTCGTGCCCGTCGTCGGCATCGTGCAGGACGGTGTGCCGGTGACTGAACGTGCCGCGTTGGCTGTCCTGCCCGGACATCCTGACTCGCACGCCGTCGGTCAGCAGGCTGGCGAACGCCAACGCCTCGGCACCCGCCCAGTCGAGCCTGCGCGAACCGCCGGCCATCTCACGACGCGCCGCCATCCAACGTTTGAGCTTGGGGTGCAGATTGAAGTTGTCGGGGAAATGGGTCTGGGACTCAAGCAATTCCGATAGCCGCTGTGAAGGCACGGCTGTGTCCGGGTCCATCGCCGGGTCTTCCGGGCCACCGGTGTATCCCTGCCAGACACCCTCGAATGCTTCCTTCTTGGGCACATACGACTCACTGCGCGCCGCGGTCAGTTCCTTCTCTAGCAACTCAGTCCGGCGCAGCGCGATCCGGTCGGCGTCGTGCTCGCTGACCCCGCCCATCTTCATCAGGTGCCCCAGGTACGACTCGCGGACCTCCTTATGCTCGCGGATCGCCTTGTACATCTTCGGCTGGGTGTAGCTGGGCTCGTCGCTCTCGTTGTGCCCGCGCTTACGGAAACAGTACATGTCGATGACCACATCCCGACCGAATTGGTCTCGGAAATCCATCGCGATGTCAACGACCTGCGCAACCGCCTCGGGTTGCTCGCCGTTGACGTGGAAGATCGGGATCTGCAACATCTTGGCGACGTCGGTGCAGTAGGTGCTGGTCCGTGCGTTCTTGACGCCGGTGGTAAACCCGATCTGGTTGTTGATGATGATGTGCAGTGCCCCGCCGACGTCGTAGCCACGCAGGCCGGACATGTTCAGGGTTTCCTGAACGACGCCCTCACCGATGAAGGAGGCGTCGCCGTGGATGAGTATGGCCATGCCCTTGTCACCGCGAGGAACACCTGTGGCCCGGTCTTCGCGTAGCCGATCTTGTTTAGCGCGGAGCCGACCCAGGACCACCGGGCTGACGAATTCCAGGAGGCTGGGGTTGCCGCACAGGGACAGATGGATGCTTCGGCCAGAGCGTGTACGCCAGTCGCCGGATTCACCGAGGTGATACTTCACGTCGCCGCCGCCTAGGTAGAGCTGGGGATCGACGTCCTCGAACTCTCGGAAGATGCGTGCGGCACTCTTGCCGATGATGTTGGCCAAGACATTGAGCCGGCCGCGGTGGGCCATCCCGATTACCGCCTCACGGACGTTCTGATGCCCGGCCTTCTCCAGCGCCAAGTCCAGCAACGGGACCAAACTCTCGGCCCCTTCGAGGCTGAAGCTTTTTGCACCGATGAATTTCTTCT
>JAJDCV010000030.1 GCA_029260675.1 Phycisphaeraceae bacterium | reverse complement strand
AGTCCGCGGAGTTCCGCAAGCAGGAGAAGGAGCGTGAGGAGCAGGCGGCGCAGTCGTACGCACGCCGATCGGGCAGGCCGGCGGGGCGAGGCGGAGATAAGCCAACGGGAGAGGGTGCCGAGAAAGGCCCGGGGCGTTCGCGCAGGCCGGCCCGTGACAGGTCCGACACCCCGGCCCCCAACCCCGCGAAGCCACAGGATCCGGCAGCATCTTCAGGGTCGGCTGACGACCAGGCCCCGGTGTCCGAAACGGGTCAGCCCGGAGAGGAGGCGACGGGTAAGCGCAAGCGTCGCCGTCGAAGGCGTGGGCGTCGGCGTAAGCCCGGCGGTGGAGAAGGTGGGGGCGGCGATGAAGGAAACACCGGTGGCGATGGGGGCGGTGGTCAGGGTGGCGGGGGTGGTTCGCCCGGCGGGTCTTCTGATTAGCGCATCTTTAGGTCTGGTATAGCGTGTCTACCCATCACAGCACGGATGTATATCCGCGGATCCCCGCATGTTCATGCGGGGCTATGACAGAAACGCGGCCTGTGATAGATGCGATCTAGATTTCGATGCGCGAGATTTCACAAGGCAACGGCCGATAGATCGGTCTCCGGGGGGGCGATGGGTATCGGCTGTCGCTCTGCGGTTGTCGGGTAGGGTCTATTGCCAGTCTTCGATGATCGAGATGACGAGTACGACCTGTGTTTTATGGCCCGCGCGTTTGCCGGCATTCTGGGCCTTGCCCAGGTGGTTTGGGATCGCCGGCGGTTGGGGGGAAGCGGGTTGATCGGTGAGTTCTGAGGGCTGATCTGAAGAGGCGGCGGGGTCATCTACGTTTGTGGCGTCCATACTTTCGGGCGTCGTCGTAGCCTCCGCATCGGTCACTTCATCTTCCACAGCCTCGGCCGAATCGCTTGCGGCTTCTTCCGCTTCTTCTACTTCGGGCCAGGGGCGGTGCAGCCCGACGATGACGGCGGTGTTGGGCGTCAGTGGCAGGCGTGCGGTCAGCGCGGTGAACACCTGGCCGTCCAGTTGTTTTTCAATCGGGTTGCGCGGGATCAGGTCGGCCTTGGGCTTGTAATGATGCGGGGTGAGTTCGAGGTAGGCCTGCCCGGATTCATCACGGGTGATCTTTGCGAGTAGTTGCAGCCGCCCGCCTCGGGCTTGCACGATATTCAGGCTCTTGGGCGGGTCGGTCAGGTCGACGGTGACGGGCCGGATTAGCCTGGGTGTGCTGCGGACCGATGAGGGGTAGGGTGAACCGATCAATTTAGCGCGGGATTCGCCTTGGATCGTGGGTAGCGAGTCGGCGAAAGCCGGCGCGTCTTCTGCGCTGAGGATACCGATGCGTAGGCCGTTGGCTTGCCACATCCCGTGCGTTCGAAGCGGCACCATCGATTCGTCGACCGCTTCCCAGCACGTATCCATCGAGACGTCCAGCGGCAGGTCGATCCGGTGGATCAAGGCACCGACGGGTGTGTCGGCTGTGGGTGGGTCTGTTTGGGCTTCCGCTTCGTTGGGGTTGTCTTGTTGAGCAGCGGGTTGGATATCCAGCAGGCCGGTCCCCGGCTGGGTCGGGGGTATCTCGCAGGCGCACAGGCACAGCGACAGCACCAGCGATATGAGTGCCGAGACGACCGCTCGCGATGAGTTCGACAATCTGATCATCCTGCTAGTACGCCCTCTAAGACTTCCAGCCCGCGGTCCAGTTCGTCCTGTTCGATCACAAGCGCCGGGGCGATCCTTAAGACCTTGCCCTGCACGGCGTTGATCAGCACACCGCGTTCCATGCAGGCTTTGACGACATCGCCGGCGTTAGCGAATCTGCCGGCCGATTCATCCATATCCAGCTCGACGCCGAGGTACAGCCCCTTGCCGCGGACGTCTTTGATGATCGGGTGATTTTTGGCGAATGCGTTTAGGCGGTCGATGACGGTTGCGCCCAGCTTCTGGGCACGCCCGACCAGCTTGTCTCGCTCGAGTACGTCGAAGATGGTGGCGGTGACGGCCATGGCCAGGCAGTTGCCGCCGAGCGTGGTGGCGTGGACCGCGTGGCCGTGGGTCCGCCAGTCGAAGAGTTCTGCGAACCTGGGGCTGAGGTGCGCGACCCCGACCGGCAGCCCGCCGCCGACGCCCTTGGCGAGGGTCATGACGTCGGGCGTGACCTGCCAGTGCTGGTGCCCGAAGTATTCGCCGGTGTGCCCAACCCCGGTCCAGACCTCGTCGAAGATCAGGACCAGGTCGCGGTCATCGCAGAGCTTTCGGAGGTCTGCGAGGTAGTGATCGTCGGGGACATTCACGCCGCCTTCGCCCTGGATCGGTTCGACGAGGACCGCGGCGGTTTCGTCGTCGATCGCGGACTCGATGGCTGAGAGGTCGTTGAATTTCACATGCACGTGCCCGGGGCCCAGCGGTCCGAAGCCTTCGTAGACGTTGGGTTGGCCTGTGGCTTCCATCGCGCCGAATGATCGGCCGTGGAAGCTTCCGAGGGTGGAGATGACTTTGTAGCGTCCGCCGGTTGATCTGCCCTTGTTCTTCTGCCCGTGGAGCCTGGCGAGCTTGAGTGCGGCGACGTTGGCATCTGCGCCGCTGTGGCAGAAGAAGCTTCGGCCCTCGAATCCGAACCTACTGATCGCCTCGGCGGCGCGGGTCTGCGGTTCGGTATGGAAGAGGTTGCCGACGTGCCAGAGCTTTTGCGCCTGATCATTGACCGACTGGACCAGGTCGGGGTGGCAGTGGCCCAACACGGACGCGCCGAAGCCGGCGAAGAGGTCGAGGTATTGCTTGCCGTCGGCGTCGTAGAGGGTCGAGCCCTCGCCGCGCACCATCGCCACGGGGTATCGGCCGTAGTTGATCGACATCGTGGCGTCGTGCCGGCCGATGATCTGTTGCGTGGCGGTTTGTGGATCGGTGTCGGTGGTTGGCAAGGGGAGAGTCTCCGAAGCGGTTGATCAGCGCATGGTATCAGAGCTTGGTTGAGCGCAAAAGAGAACCCCCGGCATCGGAGCGTGCCGGGGGTTCGTATTGGTCAAGGTAAAACCGTGGGGGACACCGCGTTTGCGCCGCGTGCCCTGGTTTTGGTCGATCAGACCATTTCCTTGAGGTTCTTCAGCGGCCGGACGCGGACGGTCTTGCTGGCGGGCTTGGCCTTGAACATCATCTCTTCGCCGGTGAAGGGGTTGATGCCCTTGCGAGCCTTGGTGGCTGGTTTCTTCTTGACGACCATCTTGCACAGCCCGGGCATGGTGAACATGCCGTTGGCGCGCAGGCTCTTCTTGATGATCGGCTGCAGCTCTTCGAAGACGGCGGCGACGTCGCGCTTGGCCAGTTCGGTCTTATCAGCGATGGTGCTGAAGACCTCGCTCTTGGTTGGGGCCTTCTTGGTGGCGGGTGCTTTCTTGCGAGTGGTTTTTCTCTTAGCCATGGTGCTCTCCTAGCGGTTTGGGGTTGCTTCATCCTTGAAATGGAGCCAACCCGTTGTAACTTTCACCCCTGCGGGGTAGAACGGAATATCGCGTTTTGTACGCTATTTTCTGTACTTTTCAACTCTGAATCCGATTTTGTGGGTAAGTTTTCCCTTATTTTCGAGGGTTCGACGCCGAAATACGGCTATTTTTCCCTGCCAAAACGCTGTCGGATCGGGCTGATTTCGGGCCGGCTTGAGGCCGATCAACCATAGAGATGGCCCGTCGGCTTGCCATTATGGCAGGATGTTTTTACGGTCGAATCACCCTGGCAGGCGGTGCTTACGTCAGGGCGTTTTCTCGCCCGATAGGAGGGATTCGGGGTGGCACCGGGTTTGCGAATAACGGGGTGTAGTTAGATGATGCGCCGGACTGACGGGCTTTTTGTCATGGGCCCCGCCCCGCGTTGTCTGTAATAAGAGCTTGAAAAAGCATCAGATACAGCACCCGAATATCAGTGAGGTCAATATTATGTCCAAAATCATCGGCATCGACCTAGGCACGACCAACTCCGTCGTCGCCATCATGGAAGCCGGCCAACCCAAGGTCCTGATCAACAGCTCGGGCAACCGCGTCACGCCCTCGATCGTCGCTTTTACCGACAAGGGCGAGCGTCTGGTGGGCCAGCCCGCCAAGCACCAACAGGTGACCAACCCCAAGAATACGATCTTCTCGATCAAGCGGTTTATGGGCCGTCGGCACAACGAAGTGCAGTCGGAAGAAAAATTAGTGCCCTACGGCGTGGTCGGGGGGGCGGACGAGCTGGTGAAGGTCAACGTCCGGGACAAGGACTACACCCCCCAGGAGATCA
>JAJDCV010000029.1 GCA_029260675.1 Phycisphaeraceae bacterium | reverse complement strand
GATTTAAGGCTCATTGAGCCGTTGTTGAAGTCCCTGCGCCACGAGGGCTACACCACCCCGACCGAGATCCAACGCCAGGCCATCCCCCACATCGTGGCGGGCAAGGACATGCTCGGCTGTGCCCAGACGGGGACCGGCAAGACCGCCGCGTTCGCCCTGCCGGTGTTGCAGAACCTGCACAACCAAAAACCCACTCAACCCAAGAAGCCCACACAGGGCAAGGCCGCACGCACCCCCCACCCCCGGGATCACCGGGCCATCCGGGCCCTAGTGCTCAGCCCGACACGTGAGCTGGCCGCGCAGATCGGCGACAGCTTCAAGGCCTACGGCAAAAACATGGACCTGCGAGGCACAACGATCTACGGCGGGGTCAACCAACGACCCCAGGTCCGGGCGCTTAAGGACGGCGTTGACATCGTCGTCGCCACCCCCGGCCGACTGATGGACCTGATCAACCAGCGGGCACTGACCCTAAGCGATGTCGAGATCCTGATCCTCGATGAGGCCGACCGGATGCTGGACATGGGCTTCATCCCCGACATCCGGAAGATCATCGCGCAGATCCCCAAGCAGCGGCAGACGCTGATGTTCTCCGCGACGATGCCCAAGAGTATCCAGGGCCTGGCGGACACGATCCTGACCAACCCGGCGGTGGTGAAGATCGCCGCGAAGCACGCGACCGCCGACACGGTCAAGCAGTCCGCTTACTTCATCGACCCACGCAGCAAGTCCGACCTGTTGGGCAAGCTGCTGGAAGGCCCGGACATGACCCGGACACTGGTCTTCTCGCGCACCAAGCGCGGGGCCGACAAGATCACCAAACGGCTGAACGGCACCGGCTTCACCGCCGAGGCGATCCACTCCAACAAAACCCAGAACGCACGGACCAAGGCGTTGCACAACTTCAAGTCGGGCCGAACCCTGGTCCTGGTCGCCAGCGACATCGCCGCACGCGGGTTGGATGTTGATGACATCTCACACGTGGTCAACTTCGATATGCCGGGCGACGCGGATACCTACGTTCACCGTATCGGCCGCAGCGGTCGGGCCGGTGCCAGGGGGCAGGCCATCACGTTCTGTGCCCACGACGAACGCCGCAGCTTAAAAGACATCGAGAAGACCATCGGCAAGCAGATCCCCGTCCTCAAGCACTCGATCCAGGCACCCCCGCCGGCTCCCCCCGGATCCGCCATCCGCAAAGCCGCCGCACCGACTGGCCCACGCTCGACACGACCCACCGGCAAGCCCAAGCGTGCCAAACGTAACGGGTCGTCCGGCTCGCGTCAGGCTCGGCCCAACGAGTCAGTGCACAATACCAGTGCCGGCAGCGGTACCGGGGGCCGCCCCAAGCGTAACCGCCGACGCGCAAGGCCCAGCAAAACCACCAGACGGGCGTGATCACCGGCGGTGAATCCCAGTCCGCCTGCTATCATCCAGTATGCTCTGGTCTTTCATCGTCCCCGCGCACAACGAAGAGAAGCTGCTGCCCAGCACGCTCGAATCGATCCACGCGTCGGCCAAGGCGGTGGGTGTGTCCTACGAGATCATCGTCGCCGATGACGACTCGACCGACGGGACTGCCGAGGTAGCGGAGGCACTCGGTGCCCGGGTCGTCCATGTCGATCACCGGCAGATCGGCAAGACACGCAACAGCGGCGCAGCCGAGGCGAAGGGTGAACTGTTCGTGTTCGTGGACGCGGACACCATCATCAACCCGGCCGTGCTGCGTGGCGTTCAGATAAACATTCAGTCAGGCGCGGTTGGTGGCGGCGCAGCGGTCGCGGTAGAAGGTCGGCTACCTCTGCCCGCCAGGATCATCACGCCGATCTTCACCTTCTGCTACCGCCACGCCGGTCTCGCCGCCGGGTGTTTTGTCTACTGCACACGCGAAGCATTCGACGCCGTGGGTGGGTTCGACGAAGAGCTATTCGCCACCGAAGAGGTCGCCTTCAGCCAGGCGATGCGCCGCGAAGGCCGCTTCGTTGTGCTGCGTGAATCGGTGCTTACGTCGGGCCGAAAGCTGCGGACTTACTCGCTCTGGGAAATGGCCTGCATGCTCGCCACTTTCGGCTTCAGGGGGATGTCTGCCGTGAAGAGCCGGGATAAACTCGGCCTGTGGTACGACCCACGGCGGGATGATGCGTAAACTTAGAACGCCACTCACCCCCGCAGTGCCGCACCAACCCCCTGCCTGAGCTTCTCTACCACCAGGTTGACCTGCGGATCGACCTCGTCGTGGCGCAGGGTGGCATCGGGGTTGCGGAAACGCATCCGCAGGCTCAGGCTCTTCTTGCCTTTACCGATCTGCTTGCCGCGGAAGATGGTGAGGAACTGGATATTTTCGAGCATCTTCGGGGCGGCGTCGTTGACGCACTGTTCGACCTGCCGCCAGGTGACGGCCTCATCAACGACGATGCTCAGGTCGCGTTCGATCCCGGGGAAACGCGGGAGGTTGCCGACGGTGCGTTTGGGGGGGTACTGGCTTACAAATAGCGTGTAATCGATCTCGGCCAGCACGACCGGTGTCTGCAGGCCAAATTGGTCCAGTATGGTCTCACTAAGCACACCGATCCGGCCTCGCTCTTCGCCCAACAGCATCACCTTGGCCGCGGGCTTGTAGTGGGCGTCTTCGACTGGCTCGAAGATCAATGTGTTGTACGCCGCTTCACCCCCAAGTGTTTCGGTGAGTTCTTCGATCACCCCACGCGCGCTGCGGAACCCCTCGTGGGGATCGGGCGCATCGGTCAGGGTCGCCAGCGTGGTCTTCTGCTGGGTCTGACCATCACGATCACCAAAGGTGTCCGCGACCTCGAACAACCGGACGCCCTCATTACCGCGGTCCTGGTTGTGCTTGCGGCAGTTCAGCAGGCTCGGCAGCAGAGACGGGCGGAGCACCTTGTCCTTCCGCCGGGTCTCCCCCGCCAACGCCATCGGTTTAAGGGAATTGGGGCAGAACGCGGCGGCGTGATCTTCGGTCAACAGCGACGGCGTGATGGTTTCGTGATACCTGTGCGCGACCATGACCCGGCCAAGCTCCTGCCGGGCGGTGATGTCGGTCTGTTTGGGACGGACCTCAAGTTCCAGGCGGGGCTTGATCTGGATGTTGTCGTAGCCGAACAAGCGGCCGACCTCTTCGATCAGATCGACCTCTCGGTTAAGGTCCAGGCGGAACGAAGGGATCGTACAGGTAATGGTGTCGCCGTCCGTTTGCGGGCCCAGGCCCAGACGCTCAAGTGAATCGCAGATCTGCTCGGCACTAAGGTCTATGCCTAGAAGCGCCTGGCACCGGCTGATGCGCATCGTTACTTGGGCCGGCGCGGGATCGTCCTGACCGACACGGATCACACCCTCGGCCAACGTGCCGCCCGCCAGTTCGACGATCAACTGCGCCGCACGCCGGCTCGCCCGGTCCACCCCAATCGGGTCAACCCCTCGCTCAAACCGGAAGCTCGAATCGCTCGCCAGCTTCAGCGCCCGGCTGGTGCTACGGACACTCAACGGCTCGAAGATCGCGGACTCCAGGAGGATGTCCGTCGTCGCCTCGGTCACCTCGCTATCCAACCCGCCCATCACCCCGGCGATCGCAACCGGCGCATCAGCATCGGCGATGACCAGCATCTTCCCGGTCAGTTCGTGCTTCGTGCCATCAATCGCGGTGAAACGCTCGCCGCCCTTGGCACAACGCACCACGATCTTCCGCCCGGCCAGCTTGGTCAGATCAAAGGCGTGCAGCGGTTGGCCCTGCTCAAGCAGCACGAAGTTAGTGATGTCCACGACGTTGTTGACGCTGCGCAGCCCCGCGCCCTCGACCCGCTCGATAAGCCACCTGGGGCTCGGGCCGATCTTCACGCCCGTGATGACGCGCGCGGTGTAGAGCGGGCAGAGTACCGGCTCACTCGATTCGACACTAGTAAGCCCATCCACCCCCGGGCCGGCACCATCAGGCAGCTCAATCGAAGGCAGGACCAGCGCTCGGTCCGACGCCGCCGCCACCTCGCGGGCCAGGCCCAGGTGACTCAAGCAGTCCCCGCGGTTGCTGGTAATCTCCACATCCAGGAGCGTGTCGCTGGCCCCGGTCGAGAGGGCCAATTCGTCCTGCCCATCGAAGGGGAACCCCGCGTCGGTCAGCAAGGGCTCGGCCTCGTTGGCGGTGACCGGCTTGTCCAGGTAGCTATTCAGCCTGGCGAGGCTTGTCTTCATGGGTTCGGATGGTAGCAGGCCTTGGGGCCCCGGCAAGCCGACGACGCCGGTTTGCCGGGCCCGGCTTGTTCCCGACCTTTACACTGGTTATAATCTGGGGCTCGGCGCTGGCCCTATGTCACACCGCAGCAACCCCGACACCCCCCGGTTTCCCACCCCCGGAGCCCCCAACGATGATCGAAGCCCTCAAAGACGACAAGATCGTGAATGAGCTCGGCGGACGGTTCAAGTTCACCGCCCTGGTCCAGCACCGGGTCCGCGAGCTGATGGAAGGCGCCCGCCCGCTGGTCGAGCGCGATGGCCGGACCGACTTCGAGGTCGCCGTCCAGGAAGCCGTCGAAGGCAAGATCAACTACGAACTGGAAAACGCCGACTCCGACGAGGTCTGAGTCACTTCCCCGTACGTGTCCGCCGGAGCCGTCACGCATGGCCCCGCCCAATGAAACTCAACCCGACTCGAAGAATCCCGCATCGTCGGGGCCGCTGTCCGGCCGCCGTATCACGGTCGCCCTCTCCGGCGGGATCGCCTGCTACAAGACCGCGTCACTGGTCAGCCGACTCGTCCAGCAGGGCGCCGATGTCCGCGTCCTTATGACCGACGCCGCGACCCACTTCGTCGGCCCGCTGACGTTCCAATCCCTCTCCGGCAAGCCGGTCCTCACCAGCGTCTGGCAGTCCGACGACCACCCCGACAGCCAGCACATCGGTGTCGCCCGCTGGTGCGAACTGATGGTCATCGCCCCCGCCACCGCCGACCTCATCGCCAAACTCGCCCACGGCCTCGCCGGCGATGTCGTCACCCTCATCGCATGCGCATTACCCCGTGACACCCCCCTGCTGATCGCCCCCTCGATGAACGCCGACATGTGGGCCAACCCCATCGTCCAGAAAAACGTCGCCACACTCAGCGAACTCCCCAACGCCCAACTCATCGGCCCCGACGACGGCTGGCAAGCCTGCCGCACAGAGGGCAGTGGGCGGATGAGCGAGCCGGAGGCGATACTGGAAGTGATCGTAAGGCAATTGAGCCGCAAATAAACGCGGATGAACGCAAATCAATCGGTCTTGCGTTCATCATATATATGCGCTCATTCGCGGTTATCCAAATTCCATCTCCGCCTTCCACCCAAACCCCCGTCGGTTGTCGATCAGCCGTAGCCAGGTCGGGGTGAGGCGGTAGAAGGTCTGCTGCTCGAGGGCGGCGCAGAGGGTGGGGTCGTCTGCGATGAAATGAAACTTCGACAGGTAGTGTTTTAATTCATCGGCCGATTCATGTTTAACTGTCACGGCTTCGACACGGCCATGCAGTTGCAGCCCCCGGATGGTTTCGGGCCGGGTGTCGTCGTGGTGGTAGACGGTCAGGGCGACCGCGGGATTCCTCGCGATGTGTCGGCTATGTGCGGCGTCCTCGCTGGAAACGAAGTAGAGGTTCAATGAATCGTCGTGAACATACTGGATGTTGGCCGCGTGGGCGTGGCCGTCGGTATCTACGGTGGCGAGGCTGGCGGTCCGACACTGGGCGAGGAGTGCGGCTGCTTCTTTGAGGATGTCGATCGGCTCGTCGGTCATGATGTCACCGTATCAACACCCTCATTTCAAACGGGTTCACACCGCCAGCACTGCCCCGATCCGTTGCATCGCCTCTTCGACATTCTCCCGGCTATTAAACGCGCTGATGCGGAAGTAGCTTTCGCCTGAAGCCCCGAAGCCGCTGCCGGGGGTGCCGACGATGTGGGCATCATTTAAAAGCGTGTCGAAGAATTCCCAACTACTCTGCCCGGCCGGTGTCTTGACCCAGACATACGGCGCATTGACCCCGCCGAACACGGTCATGCCCGCGCCTTGCAGCGCCTCGCGGATGATGCGGGCGTTTTCAAGGTAGAAGCTGACCAGCCCGGCGATCTGCTGCTGTCCCGCCTCGGAGTAGACCGCCTCGGCGCCGCGCTGGACGATGTATGAAACGCCGTTGAACTTCGTCGACTGCCGGCGGCTCCAGAGCTTGTGCAGCTCGATGTCGGTCCCGTCGGCCACCTTGCCCGTGAGCCCCTTGGGGACCACGGCGAACGCGCACCGCGTCCCGGTAAACCCGGCGTTCTTCGAGAAACTGCGGAACTCGATCGCCACCTCACGCGCCCCCTGGATCTCATAAATCGATCGCGGGATGCCCGGCTCGGTGACGTAGGCCTCGTACGCGGCGTCGAAC
Organism: Phycisphaeraceae bacterium; assembly: GCA_029260675.1. GTDB lineage: Bacteria > Planctomycetota > Phycisphaerae > Phycisphaerales > Phycisphaeraceae > JAJRRS01. The sequence continues at coordinate 2,085 of JAJDCV010000029.1, read as the reverse complement.
AGGATCAGCGAACCGTTTTCTTTTGCGTAGTCGACCCACTTCTTGAGCGTCTGCTTCGTCGCAACAGAACCCGTGGGGTTGTTGGGGTAGCAGAGGTAGATGACATCAACCTTAGTCGTGGGTAGCTGGGGTGTGAAGCTGTTCTCCGCGGTCACGGGGAGGTACACCAGTCCGCCGTACCGCCCGGCCTCTTCCGCGCCGCCGGTGTTGCCGGCCATCACGTTTGTATCGACGTAGACCGGGTACACCGGATCGGTCACCGCGATCGTGTTGTCATGCCCGAGGATGTCCAGGATGTTAGCGCAATCGCACTTGGAGGCATCGGAAATGAATATCTCGTCGGCACTGATATCGCAGCCCCGTGATTGGTAGTCGTGCTGGACGATTGCCTCGCGCAGCCACGGGTAGCCCTCGTTTGGGCCGTAGCCATGGAACGATTCGCGCTTGGACATGTCGTCCACCGCCTTGTGCATCGCCACCACGCAGGCCTCGGTCAGCGGCTCGGTGACGTCGCCGATCCCCATCTTGATGACCTTCGCCGCCGTGTCGGGGTTCGCCTTGGTGAATTCATCGACCCGCCGACCGATCTCGGGGAAGAGGTAGCCGGCGGCTAGTTTCAGGAAGTGGTTGTTGATGGTGGGCATGGTCGGTCCGTATTACATTAGAAAACAGTGAAGAGGTTATCCGCAGATTTCGCAGATGACGCAGATTATAAGAGCTGTGAGAACCTAATCCAGATCTGCGTAATCTGCGTCATCTGTGGATACCTCTGCATCCGTCTTTCTCTGTGTCTCTGTGGTTAATTAAGTTTATCAAGTGCGAAAGACTTGGCCGTGTCCAGTGCCTGCGGGATCTTAGCGGGCTCTTTCCCCCCGGCCTGTGCCGAGTCGGGCCTCCCACCGCCGCCGCCGCCGACGATCTTGGCGGTTTCCTTGACCCAGTCCCCGGCCTTGAGGCCCTTGCCGATCAGTTCCTTTGGGACAGCCGCCATGAGGGCGACCTTGTCAGCGCCCGCCGACCCGGCGAGCAGTAAAGCCGACTCCGGGTGCTTCTTACGGATCACGTCCATCGCGGTGCGCAGGGCGTTGGCGTCCGCACCCTCGATCGCGGTGACGATCACCTCGCCGGAGAGTTGCTCGGCCAGTTGTTTGGCCGTCTCGACGATCTGGCCTGCGTTGTCTTTGCTCTTTTGCTTCTCGATCTTCTTGGCAAGCTCCTGAAGCTTTGCCATGCCGTCACGCAGTTGGGCTCGTGCGACGGCGGGCAGGGCCGCTTCGCCGAGTTCCGTGGTCAGCTTGACGAGGTCGCCCGCCAGATTTGCCTCGTCCCCGGCACTCTTGATCGCCTCCAGACGGTTCAGTAAACCCTGGGCGTTGGCCTCGGCCTGATGCGCCGCCGACCCGGTCAAGGCGGTGATACGGCGGACCCCCTTGGCGACCGCCTCCTCGCTCAGGATCACAAACCCCTCGGCATCGCCGGTCTTGGATAGATGCGTCCCCCCGCAGAACTCGATCGAACGCTCTGCCCACTGGGCGTTGTCCGGGGTAGCAAGCAGGTCCTCGACCGGCGTCCCGATCGACACGACCCGGACCACCGGCGGGTACTTCTCGCCAAAAACCGCACGCAGGCCGTTGATTTTCAGAGCCTCTTCCTGCGGGACCTGGGCAAAGTAAACCGGCAGGTCCGAGGCGATGTCCGCGTTGACCTGTTGCTCGACGCTGACTAACTCCTCCTGGGTCAGTGAAGCCTTGTGCGAGAAGTCGAAACGCAGCTTCTGGTCGTCGACCAGCGAGCCCTTCTGCATCGCGTCAGGGTTGACATGATCGCGCAACGCCCGGTTCATGACGTGGGTTGTCGTGTGGTTGCTCATGATCTTAGCCCGGCGGGATCGGTCCACAGCCAGGGCGACATTGGCACTATCTCCGGGGGTGGCGGGCAATAGCGTGCCGGCCACGACCTCGCCAAGGTGGAACGTGACTTCGCCGATCCTGATCGTGTCGGTGACCTTGACCCGTGCGCCATCTTGGATCTGGATCACGCCGGTGTCCGAAACCTGCCCCCCGGCCTCGGCGTAGAACGGGGTCT
>JAJDCV010000028.1 GCA_029260675.1 Phycisphaeraceae bacterium | reverse complement strand
GTTCTGGCTGATCCGCGCCGCGTGTTCCTGCTCACCGGGCACACGCAGCTTGCGCGGGTTCCCCGCCTTCCCGATCGCCAGCACCACACGCCTTGCCCGGTGCTCGCCCTTGTCGGTCGTGACCTTGAACCCGTCCTTGTCGCCCTGGCGCTGGATGTCGGTGACCTGCTCGAAGGTGCGGATGTGTTGATCCAGCCCCAGCTCGACGATCTGGCGATCCCACTGTTCGAGCAGCTCTTCCTTGCTGCACTCCTCGCAGTACAGCCGGGTCTGATTGTCTTCGTTGGGCGGCTCCATCAGCAGTGGCTTGCCCTTGGTCATGTTCCTGACAAGCTGGGCCGGGCGTTGACCCTCGATCACGATGTATGACAGGCCCAGTTGCTGGCTACGGTCGGCTGCGCCCAGCCCGGCGCTGCCCGCGCCGACGATCAAGACGTCGTACCAATCCCCGTCACGCGGCTCGGTCGGGTCGAACCCCGCCTGTTGTGTTTCAAGTTCTCCGTCACCGTTGAGTTTTACCCCGCGCTCTCCCAACTCACGCGCCAGGTCCACCCTGACCAGGTGATCGATCACCGCCCGGCCACGGTTCAGCCCCAGCTTGATCAACGGCGTGCCGGCGATCTCGCCCGCCAGGAACAGCCCACGGACGTTCGACTCGCCCATCGCGCTGGCCTCGGGCAGCCGTCGGGCACGCGCCGGGTCGAAGCCCCGATCAAACAGGGACTGCACCGCTTGGACGGGTCGCGTTAGGATGCTTGCCATAGCCGTATATCTCCGACATGAAGAACCCCCCGGCCAGATAGATAATACCCCTTAGGGATCCGGAATATTCCCTCCTTGATCGGCTTATCACGGTACGATAGTGGCATCATGTGTGTACAGGAGACCGGACCTTGATCATCGCGGGCACGCTGCTGCTTCCCGATACAGACGGCGAAAGCCCGGGCGTACGTCTGGCCCAGGGCTGGCTTCGCACCGAAGTCGGCCGGATCGCCGAGGTCCACGAAGGCGGGCTGCCCGCTTCGTTTGACTTTGGCGGCGACGGCCACCTGATCTCCCCGGGCTTCATCGACACCCACATGCACCTGCCGCAGTTTGATTTGATCGGCGCGCACGGGATGCAATTGCTCGACTGGCTCGACCGGGTGACCTTCCCAAACGAGGCGCGCTGGGCCGACCCGGACTACGCCCTGGCGATGACCGAGCGGGTGATCGATCAGTTGCTGTCGGTCGGCACGACAAGTTTCGCCGCCTACGCCACCGTCCATCACGAGTCTGCGCGCCGCGCCCTGGATTGTTGTGCACGGCGGGGGTTGCGTGCGGTGGTCGGGCAGGTGTTGATCGACCAGCAGGCGCCCGACTCGATGCTCCGCGACGCCGGGGTGTGCATCGCCGAGACGGAATCGCTATTAAACGATTGGCCTTCACTCCCCGAGCAACGAGCGGCGGGCAACCGTGTCAGCACCGCGGTCACGCCCCGGTTCGCCATCACCTGCAGTGAGGGCCTGCTCAAAGCCGCCGGTGACCTGGCGTGCAAGCACGACGCTTTCATCCAGACCCACCTCGCTGAGATGCAGCCGGAGCTCGGAGCCGTCGCGAAACTCCACGGCGGGCCCGATTACACCAGCGTCTACCAACGCGCCGGCCTGCTCTCGGCGCGCACGCTGCTGGGCCACTGCGTCTACCTAAGCGATGACGAGCGCCGCCTGCTCGCCGAGACAGGGTCGGTCGCCGCACACTGCCCGACCGCCAACTCGTTCCTCCGCTCCGGCACGATGGATCGACAGAAGCTGATCGACGCCGGCGTCACCGTCTCGCTGGGCAGCGATATCGGTGGGGGGTACGAGCGCAGCATGATCCGTGTCGCCCGTTCAATGATCGAGACCACGATGCACGCCGGCTCCGGGGGTGTTCCCGCGCCCAGCGCCAGCGAGTCCTGGTGGCAGGCGACCGCCGGCAACGCGGACGCGATGGGTTGGCCCGACACCGGCCGGATCCAGGAAAACGCCGAGGCAGACCTGGTTGTCATCCAACCCGACATCCCCTGGCAGACCGCGCACCACCCGCTTGGCATGGTCATGTTTGCCTGGGACGACCGCTGGGTGACACAGACGATCGTGAACGGTGAAGTGGCGTATAGCCGATGACGACCGCTCCGGGAGGTTGAAAGACGGTTAGAAGATGGATCGCACCACCCGCAATGGACATACCGGCCTGACACGCCGATCGTTCCTTCTAAAAGCGGGTTGTGGTTTGACTGGCAGCGCGCTGTTGTCGGGGTTCGGGCTGTCGTCGGCATCACGGATGCTGGCTCAAGCGACTCGGCCAACGATCGACCTGCTGCCCACACCGGATTTCTCACGGGGCCAGGTGCTGCGCTATGTAGCCGGCATCAGGCCTTACCGCGAGAAGTCGATCCGTCTGGAGCTTGAGCGGATCGACGGCCGGGTACTTGTACACAACTACGGCCACGGCGGGGGCGGGATCACGATGGCGCCGGGTTGTGCAGAAGAGGTCGTGATGATGCTCGTGGCGGCGGGTATCGAACCGACCGACGTCGCTGTGCTCGGCGGGGGGATCAACGGGATGACCTGTGCCCATGACTTGTTGCAACGGGGCCACCGCGTCACGGTCTACTCCGACAAACTCACACCCCACACCACCTCCGACATCGCCGGCGGGCAGTTCGGCCCGTCGTTCATCCGCTTCGGTGAGAGCGACGAAGACATGGCCCGCGCCGAGGGGATGATGATCGCGTCCTACCGCAGATACCTCCGGCTGCTCGGTGATGAGTGGGGCGTCTATGAGCGCGACAACTACGGCGTGGGTGCGCCGCGAGGCTCACTGTCCCGCCTCCCCTACGGCCTGCTCCCGCCGGTCAAGCGTTTCGACAGGCTACCCTTCCAGGGCGATCCCCGTCCCGGTTACGCCTACCGCACGCTGCTGATCACCCCCCCAATCTACCTCCCCCGGTTGCTCAAGGAGATCAGGTCATTGGGCGGTCGGACCGTTCGACGCAAGTTCTCTTCGATGCGCAGCGTCATGAAGCTGCGCGAAAAGGTGATCGTCAACTGCCTCGGGCTCGGCGCGGGCAAGGTCATGGACGACCCGACCGTCATCCCGTTTCGTGGCCAGCTCGTCCACCTCAAGCCCCAGGATCTGCCTTACCTGTTGGTCAGCCACGGCTACATCTTCCCACGCCCCGACGCGGTCGTCCTGGGCGGCACCATGGAACGTGGCGTCACCCGCACACGCCCGGACAAGGCCACGTGCGAAAAAATACTCAAGCGCAGCCGTAGTTTCTTCTTGCCCAGTGAGACCGGGCAAGATAGTGAGTGATCCTACTTCACCGCGCCGTGGCTTTTAAGCAGGTCCCTGTTCCTCGAATTCACGGTCGAGATGTAATCCGGGAACACCTCCGTATACATATCGGTATCAGACACCAACATATCCAACGGCCTGACGCCCGAGCTATCGGCCGCATTCATATCCGCCCCGCTCGTGGCCAGAAGTTCAACGATAGCACTGTCGAATCCGACGTCTTTATACGTACACAACGCATGCAGAGGTGTGCCGCCTTGGTGGTCCGTGGCATTCACATCGGCGCCCTTAGTGATCAGGATCGATGCGCATCCCAGGTTGCCGCCGTTAATCATGGCCGAGTGAAGCAAGGTCGTGCCATCGGTACGTGTCCGGGTACTTATAAGATGAGGGTATTGAGCGATCAGGGCGCTGAATCGGGTGGGGTCATTCGCGTAGATGGCGTCCCTGGCCAACATGAAATGTGTCTCGGGATCGTTCGCGACATGGTGTTGATATTTTATCCATGCGATCCGCCCACCAGCCGCGGCCGCGATCACCGCGATAAACAGCACGGAAACGACGACCAGCACCCGGTTGCTCATGGGGTCTCCCGCGCTTTCAGCAGTTGCGCCGCGATACTCACCGCGATCTCGCCGGGGTGGTTCGTGCCTATCGCAAGCCCAAGCGGGCAGTGGAATAGCTGTTTGTCCTCGGCGATCCCCGCCTCGGTCAGTTCCCGCCGAAGCACCGCCGCTTTGGACTTGCTCCCGATCACCCCCAGGTAGGGGAACGTCCGCCCCCGCTTGAAAATTTCGGCCAGCACCGGCAGATCGGACTTGTGCCCGCGTGTCATACAGATCACAAACGCATCGTCTGGCAGCGATTCAACCTGCCCGGGCGGGTCGTCGGTGACGACGGTTTCGACGTTCGGCGCAGCGGTGAGTTTGGAAAGCCAGTCCGGGCGCGGGTCGATGCAGGTGACCCGGCAGGGCAGCGTGGTCAGCAGCCTCACCAGCGCCTGCGTCACGTGCCCGGCCCCGAAGATCACGACCCGCCAGAGCTTATGGTTCGACGACTCGAAGTACAGCTTCACCGACCCGCCGCAGGTCATCCCCACGTCCTTGCGCAGGTTCCAGTCGACGAAACTCGTGTGCGATTGTTTCTTATCTTTATCGTTGAGCATCGCCAGCGCGTGGTCGATCGCCTTGGCCTCGACCCGGCCGCCCCCGACCGTGCCGTAGAAATGGCCCTCTGCGGTGACGAGCATCTTGCTCCCCGCGTCCTGCGGCGTGCTGCCGATGGCCTCGACCATCGTCACGCTCACGAACGGCGTGCCGGAATCAGACAACTCTGCATAGCGCTGGATGTAGTTGGGGTCGGGCATGAGGGGAGACTACTTTATTGTCTGTCATCTGTCTTTCGCTACGTCATCACGGAACGTCAGCGCGGGGCCGACTGCTTCTCGCCGGCTTCACGCTGCTTTTGTTCGATCCCGGTCAGGCACATCAGAACCTCTTCGTTCGTTGCCGGCAACTTCAACGGCACGGGGTCCTTCCCCGCGACGCACGACAGCGCGTGCTTCGCCGCCGCCCACACGCAGATCCCCAGCATCAACGGCGGCTCGCCCACCGCCTTGGACCCGAGCACGTTCTTGGTGTTCTGATCGTTATCCATGAACGCGATGTTAAACCGTTCGGGGATATCCGTGATGTTCGGGATCTTATACGTCGTTGGGGAATGGCTAAGCAGCTCGCCGGCATGGTTGTAGACCAGCTGCTCGGCCGTGCACCAGCCCATCCCCTGTACGAACCCGCCGATGACCTGCCCGTGGTCGATCCCCGGGTTGATCATCCGGCCGATATCCATCAACAGGTCGACCCCGTCCACGCGCAGGTCGCCCGTGAACCGGTCGATTGTAATCTCGGCCACCGCGGCGCCGGTGGTGTAGTAGAAAAACGGGTTGCCCCGGCCGGTCTCACGGTCGAAATCGATCCCCGGTGTCTTGTAAAACCCACGTGCGCCCAGATCGACACGGGCCATGCGTGCGTGGTTGGCAAGCTCCCCGAACGGGGTACGGTTGGCTGGGTTGCGCCGGTCGAAGACGTGCCCATCCTCGAATCGGATCTCGTCGGGGCTCGGGGCGAGGTCTTTGTTTTTTTCAGCAAGATACTCCACGGCGAAACCGCTCATGCGCTGCTTGATCTTCGCGCAGGCGTTGGCCGCGGCGGCGCCGTTGAGGTCCGTGCCGGCGCTGGCGGCGGTGGGGGAGGTATTGATGTTCTTCTCGGTCGAGGTGGTCATCACCAGCACCCGCTCGATCCCGACCCCGAACTCATCGGCCACGATCTGGCGGATCTTGGTGTTCACACCCTGGCCCATCTCGGTCGCCCCGGTCGAGGCCTGCACGGTCCCGTCGGTGTAGACGCTGACCAGCGCGTTGCCCTGGTTCAGGAACTTAGTGGTGAACGAGATCCCAAACTTCACCGCCGTCATCGCGATGCCTTTTAGCTGCGTCGGCGAGGTCCTATTAAACGCTTCCACCTCGGTGAGACGCTTCTTGTAATCGCTTGTCTCGGCGAGTTGTTCGAGGATCTGTGGCAGAAGGTTGTTCTTGACCTCCTGCCCGTAGGGCGTGGTGTTGCGCGGCGCCTCGCTGTAGCAGTTGATCTTGCGGATGTCGTAGGCGTCTTTGCCCAGCTCCGCGGCGATCTCCTGGATGATGTTCTCGATCACCGCGACCGCCTGCGGCCCGCCGAAGCCTCGGAACGCCGTGTTGGGGGGGATGTTCGTCTTGCAGATCCGTCCCTTGATCTTGACGTTCGGCAGGTAGTAGGCGTTGTCCGCGTGCAGCAGCGTCCGTTCCATGATCCCGGTCGAGAGGTCCGCCGCCGCACCGCCGTCGGAGTAGTAATCAAGCATCACAGCGTTCAGTCGACCGTCGTTGTCGAACCCGGCCTTGTACCAGGTCTTGTAGGGGTGCCGTTTGCCGGTGACCTTCATGTCGTCGTCTTTGGTGTAGACGACGCGCGCCGGGCGGTGCGTCTTCTGCGTGACCAGCGCCGCCATCAGCGCTGGGATCGCGGCCTGCGTCTCCTTGCCCCCGAACGCGCCGCCCATCCGCTTGCAGCGCACCACGACCTCGTGCATCCCAAGGCCGAGCACTTCCGCAAGAACCGCCTGCGATTCGGTGGGATTCTGTGTCGACGACTCGACCACCAGCTGCCCCTGCTCGCCGGGGTACGCGATCGATGCCTGGCTCTCCAGGTAGAACTGGTCCTGGCCGTTGCTTTCGAACGTCCCCTCGATCTTATGCGCCGCCCCTCTCCACGCCGAATCGAAGTCGCCGCGGTCGATCCGGCGCTCCGGGCCGAGGAATTGCTGTTGCTTGATCGCTGTGTCGATATCCAGGATCGGCTGTTGCGGGGTGACTTCGATCTTCACCGCCGCGCGCCCGGCCCGCGCCGCCTCGCGCGTTTCCCCGGCCACGACTACGATCGGTTGGCCGACGTAGTCCACCCGGTCCTCTGCCAGGAATCGTTCATCGCAGATCACCGGGCCGAACAGGTTGTGACCCAGCACGTCCCGGTGGGTATACACCCCAACCACGCCCGGCAGCTTCTTCGCCTGCGACACATCCACCGACTCGATCTCCCCGCAGGCCACCGGCGAGCCGACAAACTCGACGAACAACTCGCCCACCATCGGTGTCAGGTCATCGATATACAACGCCTCCCCGGTCACGTGACCCGCGCCCGAGTCGTGTGGGATGGGTTGGCCTACCGTCGGCATGACATTGCTCCAGGACGTTGACGGGGAAGAATCACTGAGGGCGCGGAGATACGGAGACACGGAGATGAGGCAAAGCAATTAGACAGGGTGTACAGGATCGACAGGATGGAGTCAGACCCGATAGCCATATCCTTTAACGCTCCGATTTTAACTCTTATCCTGACCATCCTGTTCATCCTGTCAAAACCTCTTCTCTGTGTCTCCGCGCTCTCCGTGATAGGTCTTATCCGACAGATACAGTCTGCGCACAATCGAAGTAAAACTTCGCCAGAATATTCTCAGCCAGCTGCAGCCTGAAGTCGGCGCTGCCGCGCACATCGGTGATCGGGGTGACCTCCGTCCGTGCCAAGCGTCCCGCCTCACGCAGCACGCTCTCATCGAGCGGCTTGTCAGTCAGGAACGCCTCGGTCCTGGGCAATCGCAGCACCACCGGCGCGACCCCGCCGTAGGCGATCCGGATGTTCTTGATCGTTTCCGATGCATCATCGAGTTCCATCAGCACCGCGGCGGTGAACGTCGAGATATCCAGGTCGCGCCGACGCGATACCTTGTAGAGCCGAAGCGTCTGAGATTCGTTCGGCAGCGGGATGCGGACCCTGGCGATCAACTCATCGTGGCGCAGGTCGAATTGCTTGTAACCCTTGTAGAAATCATTGATGTCCAGCCGGCGTGTCCCGTTGGGTCCCGCGATTTCCAGCTCCGCACCCATCACGAAGAGGAACGGCACGGAGTCGGCGATGGGGCTGGCGTTGGCGATGTTCCCGCCGATCGTCCCGGCGTTACGGATCTGCGACGAGCCGAACACCTTCAACACATCATGGAACTGCGGCACGACATCCTTGATCGCCCGCTCGACTATCGACCAGTTGGTGCTCGCCCCGACCGTCAACACGCCATCCACTTGAGTGGTGCCTTGCATCTCGCCGATGCTCCCCAGGCAAAGCACCTCGCGCGGATCGATCATCCCCTTATTGTATTGAACCCCGATGTCGGTCGCCCCGGCCACGACTATACACCCCGGGTGCGCCGCCTTGAACGCGATCGCCGCGTCCAGGCCGGCAGGCAGCCCGGCAACCCGGCCGTCGTCGGCGGTAACTACCACATCGTCCTGTGCGTGCGAGCCAAATAACTCAACGATCGGACCGTCGGGGTACAACTCGCCTAAACGAGCGGTCTTGCCGGGGTCCACCGCGCAGCCCGCATCCACAATCTGGACATACCCCGTACACCGGCAGAGGTTCCCGGTCAGGCCGCTGCGTAACTCGTTCGGCATCAGAGAATCTTTCCGCCCCGAGCCCTCGGCCTCAAGCAATCCGGCCATCGTCATCACGAACCCGGGCGTGCAGAACCCGCACTGCGAGCCGTGGCACTTCACCATCGCGTCCTGCACCGGGCTCAGCAGCCCGTTGCGCTTCAGCCCCTCGATGCTCACGACGTGCGCCCGGTCGAGCTGGTACATGAACAGGATGCACGAATCCACCGCCCGGTACACCAACTTGTCTTGGGATTCTTCGACCCGGCCAACCAAGACACTGCACGCCCCGCAGTCACCCTCCGAGCAGACGATCTTCGTCCCGACCAGCCCAAGCCGCAGCCGAAGAAAGTCCGACAGCGTCAAAAACGCATCCGCACCGGCGACATCGTGGCGTTCGCCATTGATATAGACCAGCAGGTGGTCGCGCGGGGTGTTGGCTGATTGAAGCATGACGGGTCGTGTCCACGTGGTCGGTGTAAGGCGGGTCGCTCAATCCCCACATTATAGACCAATGTGCGCCACGACCTAGGCCGGTGTGTGGATTTACCTAGGCCTCAACCCCCACAAACTCAAATTTCTCCCCGTCGAACAGACCCTGATCGCTGAGCTTGAGGCTGGGGATGACCAGCAGGGCCATGAACGAGAGCGTCATGTACGGGGCGCGGAGGGTCGATCCCATGTTCTTCGCCGCCGTGTCGAGGCGGGCGTAAGCTTCGGCGACCTTGGTACATGAGTCGGGGGACATCAGCCCGGCGAGGGGCAGGGGCAGGACCTCTGCACTACCACCCTCGGCGACGCTCAGGCCGCCATGGTTTTCCACCACGAGGTTGATGGCTTTGGCGAGGTCGTTGTCGTTAACGCCGACCGCGATTACGTTGTGCGAGTCGTGCGCCACGCTCGAGGCGATCGCGCCGCGCTTGAGCCCAAACCCCTGGATCAACGCGACCGCCGGCGGAGCCTGCTTATACCGGTTGACCACCACGATCTTGAGGACGTCGTTATCAGGGTCCGCGACCGCATGGCCGGCGGATTTTTTGATATCAATCAGACGCTGCTCGGTAATCAACTGCCCGTCCAGCGCACCGATCACGCGCGCTTGATCGGATGAGCAGGGTAGTTTCAGATCGGTCGGCCGGACCGGCTGGGCCTCGAAGCGGTTGATCAGCCCGGGGTCAACAGGATCGGGCAGCAGCGATCTGCCATTCTCCGCCACACACACGCCGTCGATGAAGGTCCGCAGCACGTTGAAGCCTTTTAAGCTGTCCACCTCGATGAAATCCGCCGGGTCACCGTCCTGTAACAGCCCGACGTTGAGCTTGTAGTGATGCACGGGATTCGCGCAGCCGGCCTGGATGACGTTCATCGGGTCCATCCCGTGCGCCACCGCCCGCCGGGCCAACTCGTTGATGTGACCAGACACCAGCTCGTCGGGGTGCTTGTCGTCGCTGCAGAGCATGACCCGGTCGGGGACCTCGTCGATCAGGGTGACCAGCGCCTCGAAGTTCCGCGCCGCCGAGCCCTCGCGGATCTGTATCATGGCCCCGGCGGCGAGCTTGTCGAGTGCCTCGTCCTTGGTGAAACACTCGTGATCGGTGCTGATCCCGGCCCGGATGTAGGCCGACGCGTCGTCCCCGCGCAAGCCCGGGGCGTGTCCGTCGATCGGTTTGTTGCGTGCCTTGGCGGCGTCCATCTTGGCGAGCACCTCGCGGTCGCCCATCAGCACGCCGGGGAAGTTCATCACCTCGCTTAGGTAACCGATACGCGGGTCGTCCAACAGCGCCGTCACCGCCTTGGCGTCCAGCGCCGCGCCGGCGGACTCGAACGTCGTTGCCGGCACGCACGACGGCGCGCCGAACATGATCTTCAACGGCGTGTGCTCCGCGTTTTCGAGCATATACTTCACGCCTTCGATCCCCACAACGTTGGCGATCTCGTGCGGGTCGCTGATCGTGGCGACCGTCCCGTGGACCACCGCCGCCAAAGCGAACTGACACGGCGTGAGCATCGAGCTCTCGATGTGGATGTGCGCATCGATGAACCCGGGCATCACATAGGTCTCATAGTTGCCCTGATCCTCGGTGACCGAAGCGATCCGCCCGTCCTCCACGACGACCGTCCCGGGGAAGATGCGTCGGTGGACAATGTCTACGACGTTCGCCTGAATCGTGAAGCTGTCTGATTGCATGATGCCGCCTTGCGAAGAGACTGGGCCAAACCCGCTATTTTACGCCTCAGACAGCCACTACTCAAGGCGTCGGCCCGCGCCCAGTTGTCTCAGCCAGGCGGGCCCGGATGAAATGGCTATGTGGGGTGGGGCGTTATACCCTCGCCGGCGGGTGTGGGGTAGAATAGACCAGCTTCCGGAAGGAGACGATGCCTAGTGAACCCCACGGTCTGATGGCCGCAGTCCCGTTCGGTCGGGTGTGGTCAGGTATGTGTACCCGGGCCCGCCGATCCTGCGCGCGATGCAGGCACGTAGTGACCCAAGAGGCCGGCACGGCGACGGTTGAATTCTGCATGGTCTTCCCGATCGTCCTGTTCCTGATCCTGATGCTGGTGCAGGCGACCCTATTGATGGTCGGCAACCAGTTCGTCCACTACGCCGCCTTCGCCGCGACCCGCTCGGCGATCGTCTACATCCCCGCCGACATGACCGACCAGGGCGGTACAGCACGTAACTCAATGACCCTGGCCAAAGGCACGCCCAAGTACGACGCGATCCTACGGGCCGCCTACTTCGCGGTCATGCCCGTCTGCGGCAAACTCGACGACAGCAGCGAACTGCTGCGCACCGACGATTTCGTCGATGGCCTGCGCGACCACTTCACCCGCTACGGCCAGGACGCCCCCCGATGGGTCGACACACTCGCCGCCGACCGTTTGCGCTACGCCGCGGAACATACCGACATCCAGATCATGCGGACCGACGTGATAAATCAAGACGTAACGTTTGACGAGGTTCTCCCGGGTGACGATCCGTTCGGCCCCCGCGAGTCGATCACCGTGCGGGTCGAGCACAAGCTGAACCTCAGCGTCCCCTATGTCCGCGCCATCTTCGCCGACGGCGATCTTCCCGGCGGCCGCGGCAAGTACACCCTGGTCACGGCGCACTACACACTGACCAACGAGGGCGTCAACCCCGACCTTCCCGAAAAACCGGACCTCGAAAGGGTCACCCAGTGACCCGGCCCCGTTTCATTGACACAACGATACAGAGCCCCCATGACTGAGAACCTTAACCAGCCCGAACCCCAAGCCATCCCCGATGCGGTGCTCGCCCCCGGCGACATGCTGTGTTCGTACAAGATCGTGCGCCAACTGGGCGCTAATCAGGCGTCGGTAGTTTGGCGTGCGCTGGACACACAGACCGGCAAAGAGGTGGTCGTCCGCCAGCTGATCCCCGGCTCGCCCGCCGCGCGCGAGCGGTCGTTCATCGAGCGTTGTCAGCGCGAGGTAAACAAGCAGCAGGACCTGGCCGGGAAGGTCCGCCGTGTTGTCCTGCTCAAGGAGCTGGCCGACGACCCGCGCGGCGCGTTTGTCATCACCGACTTCGTCAGCGGCGCGAGTGTCGAGCAGTTGCTTTGCAGCCGGCCCGACCCGTTCGACCTGGTACGCGGCCTGCGGATCATCCACGCCACCGCCAAGGTGCTCGAGCAGATCCATGCAGAAGGTCTGATCCACGGCGGGCTCCGCCCCAGCAACATCATCCTCCGGCTAAGCGGCGGCGTGCAGGTCTGCGACATCGGGGTCACCGGCCTGATCGCCGACCAGGAAGCGCTCAGCCCCGCGTCGGCGCGGTACATGGCCCCCGAGTTGTTCCACGGCGTGGCCGGGGACGCGACCTCGGATATCTATTCGCTGGGGATGGTCGCCTACGAGATGCTCGCCGGGCGGGGCGCGTTTGACCAGGCCTTCAGCGCCGTGCTCGGCGATCCCCGCAGCGCAGCGATGCGCTGGATGAAGTGGCACACCAACGCAAGGGTCCAGCCCCCGCCCCTGCACGAGCTGAACCCGCGCATCCCCGTCCGCCTGGGTGACCTGGTCGCCAGGATGATGGCCAAGGACCGCAGCAAGCGGATCGCCTCGGCCGATCAGCTTCTTGATGCGATCCAACGCCACTTCGGGAACAAGGCCATCGACCAGGCCGAGGTCTCACCCGACGCCTTCACCCCCTCGGGCCCGCAGGTCGCCGCGACCGGCCCGGGCGATACCGCCGTGCTCCCCGTAGTAAGCAAGACCCCGAAGATCATCGCGATCGCCACCGCCATCGTCCTGATACTGACCGCCGGTATCTGGCTGACTGTTAGCACGGTCAAGAGCCAGGCGCTCGCCCAGAAGCGCGCTTTGTCAGCCGATGCGTTGACCGACGCCGACCGCGCCTACTCCGTCGGGAAATTCAGTGAAGCGTTTACTCTCTACCAGACCCAGGCCGAAACCTGGCCGGAGGCTGACGACCCGCTTAGGATCCACGGCAAGGCGGGGTTGCTTTTGGCGCAGGCGCAGATCGACCTGGCGTCGGGCGAGTACGAAAAGACACTGGCGTCCTTGCATGAACTGGACCGTCTTGGCGAGGCGGGGCCCGCCGACCGGCAGGCGGTCAAGTCCCTGACCGATGAGGTGGATCGCCGCAAGGCGTTTGATCAGTCGGTGGCGACGATACGCGAACACCTGGACGTCGGCCGCTTCGCGCAGGCCCGAGCCGTGGTCCAGGACACCCAGAAAACCGGGTTGACCGAGAAGGAAACTCAGACGCTTCTGGATCTACAGATTCAGATCGACACGCAGCTGGAGACGCAGCAGGTGGACGAAGCGCTCGCCGAAGCCGACCGCATGGCCGAAGGGGGCGACTTCACCGCGGCGATCAATCACCTCACCGGGATCAAGAACCGTGTCAAGAGCCCGCGCATCCAGGACCGCTTAAAGGCCTTGCAGCTTTCGCAGGACCACAAGAGCGCGGTCGAGAAAGGCGAGTCGGCCGAGCGCACGGACAACCTGAACGAGGCGGTCAGTTTCTTCGAGCAGGCGTTGGCG
>JAJDCV010000027.1 GCA_029260675.1 Phycisphaeraceae bacterium | reverse complement strand
TCCAAGATCGCCAGCATCCTCAACAGCTCCACCACCGGCCTGATCCGGCGCGACGCCTTTACCCACGCCTGGGGCGGCTCGATGGCCATGCGTGTCAGCACCGCCACCGAGGCCGACCTCCTTGGCCGGTGGCGCGGCGCGATCAGCGACGATTACCAGGTCACCCGCATGTGCCGCGATCTGGGCAAGCGTGTCTACTTCGTCCCCGAGTGCCTGGTCGCCTCACCGGTCGATTACGACTTTGCCGGCCTGTGCAACTTCGCCTACCGCCAATACGTCATCACCCGCATCCACGCCCCGCTGGTCTTCGTTGCGGCGCTGTTCATCAACGCCCTGTATTTCATGGGGCTCGCCTCGGCGGTCACGATCCTGGTCAGAAAACAGAGCCCGGACCACACCCGCTTTGCCGTAGGCGTCCTGGCCCTGGTCTTCATCGCAAACCAGATCCGTGCGACCTTCCGCCGAAGCGTCGTCCGCTCCACACTCGGGCCCGACGTCGTGAATCAACTCAAGCCCACATTCACTCTCGAACGCTGGACCACCCCGCTTTGGCTGGGCGTGAATCTCTTGCTACTGCTTCGCGCAACCGTCGGCAACACCATCGCCTGGCGCAATATCCGTTACCGCATCAACGGCCCGCAACACATCCAACGGCTTGACCCGCCAACCCCTTGACACCCCGCGATGGCTATCAGCCGCATGTGTCAAGCGGGGCAAGATGCAAGTGGATGCCGTACCGCCAGATTATCCTGGGGATCGGATGCATCCCGACAAGACATTCATAATTTAGCTTGGAACCCGGTTTCACGCTTGCTTTGGCTACGTTTTTGACTAGTCTTGGTTTGGAGGGTCGGAGAAATCAAGCGCAGCCAACGACCAACTGAAGCCCCCGGGAAAGCACCGTGGGCTATGTACTTATCTATTTGGTACGGCAGTGGGGTTTGTAGGTTACGTCTCTAGCTTCAAACTTATCTGTCGAGCCCGTGGGGGCCGAGGCCCACACACCTAATCCGTTTAGCAAACTAAACCGCTTTGGAGGGAACCATGAAATCCGCTCGCTCACTAATTATTGTGCTTGCAACTCTTATCGCCGCAGCCCCGCTACACGCGATGCCGACCACCGTCACGAACTTCAGCATCCCCATCCCCGACAACAACCCGATCGGCGTGCTCGACACCATCACGTTCCCATCGCTCGCCCTGTTAGACGTGGCCGGCGGCGTCGAGATCTCTGTCGACATCAGTAATTCGGATATCTCGGGGCTGACCCTGATGCTGACCGACCCCAATAGCGTTTCGTACACACTCTACGACCAGGGTGCCGTCGGGACCTCGCTGATCGACACCTACTCCACCGCCAACCCGCCGCTCGTCGGCGACCTCTCCATCTGGACCGGGCTGAACCCGGCCGGGAATTGGTCGTTACGGGTCATCGATCTCGTGTTCTTGAACAACGTGACAGACGGGCAGGTCGTGAGTTGGAGCGTCACCGCCAACCCGGTCCCCGAACCCTCGGCTCTGGCGATCACGGGGGTTGGCATCCTGGCATGTGGCAGACGGCGCGGAGGAACCCTGAGCCGCTAGAGCGTTTCTGCTTCGGCTGCTGATACTTATTGATTGGACTCCGGGTCGGCCTCTATGCAGCAGAGCCCACCTACCGATGTTCCTTCGCTTTGCCCACAAGTCGGCCCACGGTGCGCTTCACCGCATCGGCGGCCTCGGTCACCGCCAGATACATATTCTCGTGCAGCTTCTTGACGAGCACCGGCTCGCGGTGGAAGTCCAGGTCGACCTGCACCTGGCATGACTTGTCCACGCCCCCCTTAGGTCCGTTCTCGTCCCGCACGGTAATCGCCACCGCACTCACATGGCCCTCGTGCTGGTTCAGCGCCGCCGCGAGGCGGTCGCGGACGTGAAGGTCGATCGCCTCGGTCATCTCAAAACCGTCGTGCCGGATAGTCAGGTCCATCGGTAGATCCTTTCTCCCAAATAATACGCAGCCCAACCCCGAAAGTTCGGCAGACCGACGCACAGTTGTGCGCATTTTTGCCGCGCTAGCGGCGTGAGTCTGACTCGCAATACGGGTTGTTGATGGCCCAGATGATCCTGGGGTGGCCCCGGAGCGCACGGAGGCGACGGTTAGGCACACATCGCAAGGATTAAGGATGCGGATGCGGCGAGGGCGGCGGCGGTGCGGGCGGTGTTCCAGGCGGTCCAGGCCTTGAGGTAATGGGCCCAGAGGTCGGCGGCTTCATCGGTGTTCGGGTCGGCCTTGGCAAGCCGGTTGTTCAGCGGGACGTTGAACGCGATCGTGACGCCGAAGGTTCCGACTAGATAGAGCACCGCGCCGGCGAGACGCCAGAGTGCGCCGGAGGAATCGGGGGAGTCCCAATCCAGGAGGGTCAGGATCGTGAGCCCGATGCTCGTCCCGGCGGTGCCCATGAAGACGGCCATGAACCACGGGTTGATCACGTCGATGTTGATCCGCTGCATCGCCGCGACACCTTGGGCCGGCGGGAGGTTGCCCAGCGCCTTCATAATGAACGAGGAGAACGCGTAGAACATGCCGGCGATGAGCCCGCTGCCCAGCGCGGTGATGAGGGTGAGTGTGAACATGTATCAATCGTACCGGATCGCCTTCCCGCCCCCTACCGCTTCCGCGCCAGAATGCAGTGCATGCCGCTCTTGGGGTTGTGGACGGTGCTCTCGATGATCTCGAAACCGGCGGCCGTGAACATCTTTTCCAGGCTAGTGAGTTTTATGGCGCCGATCTTTGGGCAGATACGGATGGTGACAGCCAGCCAGATCAGGACACGCCAGAACGGGTTCCAGTCGCCCAGGCAGGGTGTCTCGGTGAGCAGGCGGCCTCCGGGCTTGAGTAGCGCGTGCAGGCGGGCGAGGGTTGCCGGGACATCGTCCACCAGGTGCAACACACTGTAGATGGTGATCGCGTCGAACGAGTCTTCGGCCAGGCTGGGGTCGGTCGGGTCGATGGGCTCGAAGCGGGCGTTGTCGATCCCGCGCTGCCGGGCCTTGGCGTTGCCGGCGTCGGTCATGCTGGGGGCGTGGTCGATCCCGAGGATCTGTTGGGCGTGCTGCGCGAGGTCGAGCGTGATCTCGCCGGTCGCGCACCCGACGTCCAGGACGTTGGCGTTGTCGCAGAAGGCCGCCGCCGCACGCTCAAGCCGGGCGGCGTAGTTCGGGCCCTTGTAGAGCTTGCGGTCGTACTTACGGGCGCGCTTGTTCCAGAAGGCTATAGACGTTGGCACTTGCCTCACTCCTGACTGATGCGCCCGGGCCCCGCTTCACTTGTTCTTGGCGGCGGTCTTCTTAGCTTTGCGTTCCTTTTTTTCCTTGGCGGTGAGCTTGGGCTTGTTCTTGTTGTCCGTCCGCTTTTTTGGATCTTTGTTGGCCATGGGACGCGTGCTTTCATCTGGAGGTAGCCGACACGGGGCAGCCGATCCCCAACCACGCCGGGGAACGCTCCGCCATGAGTTTATCAGATCGGTGACGGCGGGATAGGGCCGTGACGAAAGGAGGTGTCCGACACCGGTCTTCCCCCCGGTTTCCCCCGATTTTTCCCCGTAGTGTGGGTAGAACTTAGTGCTGATCTTCTTTGTCGAGTCGGCGCTGCGCTTTTTTGCTCGTAGACCGTTGCCCGTCGCGTTTAGTGCGATCGGCTTTGGCTTCGTCGTAAACCTTCTGTTCACCCTGGAGTTTGCGGTAGTTTTCCCAGCGACGCGGGTTGAGTTTGCCGGCGGCGAAGGCGGCGGCGATGGCGCAGCCCGGCTCGTTGGTGTGCCGGCAGTTTGTAAAGCGGCAGTCGGCGATCAGTGCGGTGATCTCGGCGAACGTGTCGTCGATCCCGTCGGCGGCCTCGGTGAGTTGCAGTTCGCGGATGCCCGGCAGGTCGACGAGCACCCCGCCGGCGGGCAGTGGGTGCAACGAACGGGACGAGGTGGTG
>JAJDCV010000026.1 GCA_029260675.1 Phycisphaeraceae bacterium | reverse complement strand
TGCCGCAACAATCGTCGCGACCGGGGCCGTTTCCTCGATGGCTTCTTCGGCGGTGGCCTGTGGCTCGACTTCGGCTACTTCCTCGGCCGCCTCAACGCCCCCGTCCAGCTGCTCAGCCGGCTCGGCTACGACTTCGGCCTCGATTTCCTCGGCCGCTTCCTCGATTTCTTCGACCACCTCAGCAGGCTCCTCAACCACGGCCTGAACTTCTTCGACCTGGGGCTGTGTTTGCGTGGCCGGGGCAGGTACTTCGGCGGTACCCGCATCGATGGTGGCGATCAGGTTGTCCAGGCGGGCCTGGTTACGCCAACCCAGCACCACACCGCTGGCCTGGATCGATGCCACATGGGCTTGGACGTCGTCGATCTGTCCCGCATCCAGGGCCGCTGACGCCAGGTCCAGGTGCTCCTTCGCGGCGTTCATCGCCGGCTCGGCCAAACGGTTGGCCTGCGCCAGACGACCCTTGGCCTGCGACGCGGTCAGCTCATCGGTCCGTTCGTCATCCAGCACCGCCTGATACAGCGACGCGGCGAGCGACGGGTTATCCGTCATCGCTTCGTCGGCACGCCAGAGCATCTGTGACGGGTGGAGTTTCGGCTCGGCTTCGGTGTCTGCTTCGGCATCGGCTGCTTGCTCGTCAACCACCACCTCGGCGGCTTCGGGATCCGCTACCGCTTCGGCTTGCCCGTCCAGCTCGCTGACGGCGGCTTCAACCTCTTCCGCGGCCTGATCCAGTGATTCATCGGCCGCGTCAACCGCCGCGGTTGTGTCAACCGACTGCTCATCGATCGACTTGATCGCGTCGTAGTATTTCAGGCGGTTGTCCTTGGGCAGCTGCATCGGGTCCACCTGGTGGAACACGTCGCGTGCCGCTTCCAGTTCACCGCTTTCGTAGAGGCGGATGCCCTGTTCGTAGAGTTCTGAAGCGGTCGGAGCCCCTTCGTCAGCGATCAGTGCGGGGATACCCGCGGCGAGGCCGGAGACCACCACGGCAACAGCAAGATAATGACGGGTGAACAAAGCGAAGCCTCCCAAGTTAAATCATCTTGCGCTTGATTGAAGCGCTGCGTCAGGAAGTGGGAACGCTGTGTGCATAGCTGAGTGTGTTCGGCACACCGGCCACAGCCCAGCTAGGGGGTTCCCACCGACCGGGAAGTGTAAAGGCTGCCAGCCCTGTCTGCAAGTATCTTCACCCCCTAATCTTGCCCCAATTTATCTTGTCCGATAAGCCCGGGCTTGTGGGCCTATCAATACTGGCGGGGGCCAAAATAGTGACCTGCCGGGCTCAAAGATACCTATCCCCAGCAGATCGGGTGTCTGGCTCGCCGCAGGGGCCCCATGGGGTTCGTTCAAGGCGTTTTTTTCTTCATAGGGGGGGGCTTGACCGCGGGCACACCTCGATCTTGATTTGGTAGGATTTGGATGAGCCGTCGGAACGGGTGGTCGGCCCGGTCTTGTAGCCAAAGGCGTCAGGCCGTCCCGGCGTGGAAAGGTTGTTGCTTTTGAAGGTATTACTGACAGGCGCGTCGGGGATCCTTGGGCGGTGCACCTTCTCTGGGCTAATCGAGGCCGGCCTATCGGTGTGCGGGACGGATATCCGGCCGATGGACGATCCGCCGGGCAGGTTTGTGGTAGCGGAGTTGCTCGATCGGCAGGCTGTCGAGCCGCTGGTCTCCGGATGCGATGCCGTGGTCCACCTGGGCAACCACAGCCGTTTCCGCGGTGACCTGCCGCCCGCCAAGACTTATCTTGAAAACGTGACGATGAACACCCACGTCTTCCAGGCCGCCGAAGACGCGGCGGTGGGTTGCGTGGTGTTTGCCAGTTCGATCCAGGTTATCTCCGGCGACAGGCTTGCCCACGACCCGGACAAACCCAGTTGCCTTAGTTACCTGCCATTGGACAGCCAGTCGCCGCCATGCCCGGGCAACACCTACGCCCTGAGCAAGCTGGCGGCCGAAGAGGCGCTTCGTTACCAAGCGTTCCTGCACCCGGATCGGTCGTACACCGCGCTGCGGTACCCCTGGTTGATCGGCAGGCACGCTGACGGGCCGGTGCAACGCCGCGGCCCGATCACACCCGGCCGTGATTCGCACGCCGATGAAGCCTTCGCCTATCTGACCCTGCCCGATGCCGCGGACCTGGTCCTGGCGGTGCTGACCCATCGTTTGCCAGGCTATCACCAGTACATGCCCTTTGCGGGGAACATCCTGGGGCTGACCCCCGCTGAAATGGTGAAGCGGTACTACCCGGATGTGCCGCTTCGGCCGGCGGACAAGGCGTTGGACACCCTGGCGGATACATCCTTGATTCAGCAGGAACTGGGTTGGAGCCCACGCGAGAGGGATCTGTTCGGTCCCGATCAGGCCTGACCCCGGCGTGCTAGGCTGGCAGACCGGATCGTAGCCGGGTGGGTTTGCCTCCCGCCGGTGGTTCTCTATAATGCCCGACTCGCTGGTGCCCGAGATAACAGGTGCCGTGAAGTCGATTTACACAGCAACACAGACCCCAATCAGCCCACGAGGTGAGTGATGGCACATAAAAAAGGACAGGGTTCGACCAAGAACGGTCGCGACTCCAACGCACAGTTCCGCGGGATCAAGCTCTACGGCGGCCAGGTCGCCAAGGCCGGCTCGATCATCGTCCGCCAGTGCGGCACCCACTTCAAGCCCGGCTACCAGGTCGGGCGTGGCAACGACGACACCCTCTTCGCACTGGTGCCCGGCATCGTCGAATTCCAGGGCCGTAAGATCAACATCCGCGCCGCCGCCGCAAGCTGACCCAGCGTGGCAAGCCGTGACAAGTGACGATCCACCGCGGGTGTCCCATGGGGCACCCGTTTTTTATTGAGCTACTAGTCGTTAGCTATTAGCCATTAGCTAAGACCCCAGACCCTACCTCTCCCCCATGCTCATCGACTCGGCCACGATCTTCGTTCGCAGCGGCAAGGGCGGGGACGGTGCGGTCAGTTTCCGGCGTGAGAAGTACATCCCCAAGGGCGGGCCCGACGGCGGGGACGGCGGCTTTGGCGGGTCGATCATCCTGCTCGCCAGCGAGAACGTCGATACCCTCCTGGACTTCGCGGGCAGGCACCACTGGTACGCCCCCAACGGGGAGCCCGGCGGGCCCAAGCAGTGCTCGGGCAAGGCCGGCGAAGACCTGGTCCTGCGTCTGCCACCGGGGACCTTCGTCTACGACGCCGACTCCGGAGAGCTGCTGGCCGACCTGGACGAGTTGGGCAAGCGCATCGTCATTGCCCCCGGGGGCCGGGGTGGGCTGGGCAACGAACGATTCAAAGGGGCGCAGAACCAGACCCCCCGGCAGTTCACCCCGGGCGAGCCGGGAATCGACCTGCACCTTCGGCTGGACCTGAAACTGATCGCCGATATCGGGCTGATCGGCCTGCCCAACGCCGGCAAGTCCACGCTCCTGTCCCGGATTTCCAAGGCCACCCCCAAGATCGCCGACTACCCCTTCACCACCCTGGAGCCGAACCTGGGGATTGCGGAACTGTCAGACCACCGCCGGATCGTCTTCGCCGACATCCCCGGGCTGATCGAGCACGCCCACAAGGGCCAGGGGCTGGGCACGCGGTTCCTGCGTCACGTCGAGCGGACCCGGCTGCTGGTGCACCTGATCGACATCGACCCGGCCGATCACACGGACCCCGCGGAGAACTACCGTATTATCCGCAATGAGCTCAAGGCCTACTCCCAGACCCTGGCGGACAAGCCGGAGCTGGTGGTATTGAGTAAGATGGACCTCGCCGGTGGGGAGGCCGACCACGGCGCAGCGGTCGAGTTGTTTGGACAGGCATTGGGTCGGCCCGTGATGACGATCAGCTCGGCGACCGGCGTCGGGCTGGACGAGCTGTTGGAGGCTTGCTGGGCATTGCTGAAAGAATCGCGCGAGCCCGACCCGGGTTGGCACAGCGGCCCTGCGAAAGAATGAGGACGGAAGAATGAAGCTGAACATGCTCGGGGTCAGCGTCGGCAACTCACGCACTCGGATCGGTGCGTTTATCGACGGCAAACTCCAGGAATGCGCCACGTTCCGCAACGAGCGAGAGGACACCCTGGCCGAAGCGGTGACTCATGCTTACGCGCCCCTGCGCGACCATGAGGACGTGGCCGTGCTCCTGGCTTCGGTCAATGACCCCGCGGCTAAATCGATCGAGCACCAGATCACCAGCGCCTTGGGCCAGCAGGTCAGGCGGGTCGAGCGCGACATCACCGTCCCGATCGGCAGGAAACTGGATCCCGACTCGATACCCGGGGAGGACCGCCTGCTCAACGCCGCCGCCGCCTTCGATGTGCTCAAGCAGGCGTGTGTCGTCGTCGACGCCGGGACCGCGATCACCGTGGACTTCATCGACGGGGCCGGCACGTTCCATGGCGGGGCGATCGCCGCCGGAGCCCAGCTCCAACTCGACACCCTGAACAGCCGCACCGACATGCTCCCGCAGATCGAGCTGGCACGCCCCGACGAGCCGATCGGCCACAACACCGCCGACGCCATGAAGTCCGGCGTGTACTACGGCCTCCGCGGGATGGTCCGCGAGTTGGTCGAGCGCTATGCCGAAACAATCGGCTCGTTCCCCCTGGTCGTCGCTACCGGCGGGGACGGCAACCTGCTGTTCCGCGACTACGAACTGGTCGACCGGGTGATCCCGAACCTCACGATGATGGGTCTGTACACCACCCTCCGCGTCGAGATCGAGCAGCAGAGCAAGGCCGACAACTGAGCCGATCATGGACCAACCGACCTACACCGATGCCGAACGCAGGTCGACACTGGTCGTGACACGTATCATCTGGCTGGCATTGATTGTGGGGCAGGTGAGCTTCGGGTCGATCGTGTTGTACCGAGCTTACACGGGCCAGTTGGACAACCAATCACAACTCGAAGGCCAGATGCTTACGATCGCCGTGGGGGTGTTGATCGGGGCCGTGGGGCTGGGCTATTTCGCACGCAACCAGTCGTACAAGAAACACTGGCACGGCAACGCCGTTGCCCCACCGGGGTATTTTCAGGGGAATCTGATCCTGCTGGCTGCGCTGGAAGGATCGTCTTTTACCACGCTGGTTTTTATGATGGTATCCGGGCAGATGTTTCCCATGGTCCTGCCCGCGATTGCGTCGCTGGCGATCCAGTGCGCTAATTTCCCAAGCGCGATCCCGATGCAGGACACCCCGCCCGATTTTTCTACGGGTTCGCCGTGACCACCGGCCAGACAAAGACACGGATTAGCCTCACGACGGCGATGAACCCCGGTGCGGTGGCGGTCTTGCATTTGTCCGGGCCGGATGTGCAAGACACACTCGAAACTATGACCGGTATCCGGGGCTGGGAACCCGGGCGTGTGCGACTGGTTGATCTTGCATCGGTCGTCCGGGGCCTGGCGGTCCTGATACGCAACGGGAAAGATGGCCTCGCGAAGTTGATGCCGCACGGCGGGCCGCGCGTCGTGCAATCTTTACTAGACAAAATCACCGGTATGGGCCTTGTCTATGAACCGCAGCCGGACCCGTTGACGGTGTACCCCGAGGCCGACTCGCCGATCCAGGCCGATGCCCTGGGGACGGTGGCGCGTGCGATGAGCCCGGCCGCGATCGACACGCTGCTCGCACAGCCGAAGCTCTGGCGTGCCGCAATGCAGCACCCCGATAAGATCGACCGTGATAAGCTTCGGGAAAACACACACATACTCGATCGCCTTATCAACCCGCCGACGGTTGTCGTGGTCGGCCGACCCAACGTCGGCAAGAGCACACTGACCAACCGGCTGATGGGGCGATCGGTCAGCCTGGTTGCGGATCTACCCGGGACGACCCGTGACTGGGTGGGGGGGTTGGTGGAGCTTGGTGGGGTTCAAGACGCGGTCGCGGTGCGCTGGATGGATACGCCGGGGCTTCGTGAAAGCGGTGACGGAATCGAACAGCGGGCGATCGGGTTGGCGTCGGAGGTCATCGCCTCGGCTGACGTGTTGATTGCGATGCGTGACCCCGACAACGATTGGCCAAAGCCCTCGGCGATGCCGCGTGAGCCTGACCTGAAAGTGGTGAACAAGATCGACCTAGCCGACAAGGCGTGGCCCGATGCAATCCCAATCTCTGCTGAGACCGGTGAGGGGGTCGTTGCGCTGCAAAAGCGCGTGATTGCCGCGTTGCAACTCGACGGTATCGAACCGGATGTGCTCTGGGTGTTCTCGGATACGTTACTGAGGTACAGCCGTGGTGAAGTCGATGACCTGTCGGGCTACCTGGGCTGATCTGCCCGTGCGTGATTAAGTCTGCGGGCTATCGCCCGGGCCGGCGATGTTGTCGCGCATCGAGGTGTCGGCCTGGATGTTTTTCATCTTGTAGTAGTCCATGATCCCAAGGTTCCCCGAGCGGAAAGCCTCGGCCATCGCCTTGGGCACCTCGGCCTCGGCCAGCACGACCAACGCTCGGTTCTTGGCGACGTCCGCGTTATGCTCCTGCTCCTGCGCCACCGCCATCGCACGGCGTTTCTCGGCCTCGGCCTGGAAACGGTGCTTGTCGGCCTCGGCCTGGTCGCTCTGAAGTTTCGCGCCGATATTCTCACCCACGTCGATGTCGGCGATATCGA
Organism: Phycisphaeraceae bacterium; assembly: GCA_029260675.1. Lineage (GTDB taxonomy): Bacteria > Planctomycetota > Phycisphaerae > Phycisphaerales > Phycisphaeraceae > JAJRRS01. The sequence continues at coordinate 1,538 of JAJDCV010000026.1, read as the reverse complement.
TCGACAGGATCTCAAACGCCGTCCCCGAATCCAGGCCCTTGCTCAACACGACCTTGGAGATGTTGTCAGGGTTTTCCAGCACTGCCTTGTGTGACTGGGCCGAACCGATCGTGGTCACGATACCTTCCCCGACACGGGCGATGATGGTCTCCTCGGTCGCACCGCCGATCAGCCGGGCCAGGTTGGCACGCACGGTCACCCGGGCACGGGCCTTGAGTTGGATCCCGTCCTGCGCCACCGCATCGATGGTCGCCCTGGCTGTGCCGGAGTGCGGGCAGTCGATGACCTTGGGGTTCACGGACGTCTGTACCGCGTCGAGGATGTCGCGCCCCGCCAGGTCGATCGCGCAGGCGGTGTCCCATTCCAGTTCGATCTTCGCGCGGTTGGCGGCGATCAGAGCGTTAACCACACGCGGCACGTTGCCCCGTGCCAGGTAATGCGTCTCAAGCTGGTTTGCCGAGATCTCCAGGCCGGCCTTGACCGCCTGGATACGCGACAGCACGATCACGCGCGGGTTGACCTTCCTAAACCACATCCCGACCAGCGAACCCATGCTCACCTTGGCCCCAGACACAATCGACTGGATCCAGAGCCCCAGGAACCGGAACATGAAGATCATGAAGGCGAAGACGATCAGGGAAACGATCACGGCCACCGCGATCACCGCAGGGTTGGCTAGGGTCAGCATAGGGGTAAGCGAGTTCATGGCGGCTCCCTCGGGAACATGATGGTGTGCGAACGTGTCCGAACCACCACATGATGCACGATCGGGGCCGTTGGGACAAGCGCCGGGATGTTTCCTGTCCCGGGTTCGTGGCAGGTCGGGCTCAGATGCCCGGGATTGAAACACGACCGGGCAGGGTTGAGGGCATCGTTACCCTGCCATGGTTCCTGTCCCTGACTGCTCCATTTACCCGCGCGGGGTGGGATTTGCCAGCGCCTGTACTTCGGCGAGGGGATCGCCGCCGCCTAAGTCGATCGCGGAGGCCATGTCCCAATCCATCTCGACGTAATTCCGATCCGCCGCGATCAGGGCGTTGACGACACGCTGCACGTTACCGCCCGCCAGGTAGTGGACTTCAAGCTGATCGGTCGAGATGTTCAGCCCCGCTTTGACCGCTTGGATACGCGAATGCACGATCACTCGCGGGTTGACTTTCCTGAACTGCATACCCACCAGTTGTGGCAGACTCACCGGGGCTCCCGAAACCAGAGCCAGGATCCACAACCCAAGGAAGCGGAACATGAAGATCACGATACCGAACACGATCAGGGCAACGATCACGGCCACCGCGATCACCGCGGGGTTGGCTAGGGTCAGCATAGGGGTCAGTGAGTTCATAGCGGTACCCTCGGGAACATGATGGTGTATGAACGTATCCGGACCACTACATCATGCGCGAACCAGGCCTGGAAGACCAATGCCGGGAGCGGCCAAAATATGAGCATTATCGCGGCGGGACGAGATTACCGGTCCCGAGAAGGTATATCGTGAGAATTCGCGCTCGGTTACTCCGCCTTGCGGTTATAATCCGAGC
>JAJDCV010000025.1 GCA_029260675.1 Phycisphaeraceae bacterium | reverse complement strand
GGGCGGTCCGCTACCAAGTCCCGTCACCGGACATACCTTTTGAGTATGTCGTTCCGTGGGGGCAGCCCTCGAGTCCTGGTCCTTTTAATCTTTGGATGCTCAGGGTAGCTGTCGATCGCCGTCGTGAGGTTGTCGGCAGACACGATTCAAACAAAGTCGCGCCTCCACCCTTGGGTAAAACGTCGCGTTTGTGCGCATGGGGGGGTCGAATGAATGAAGTCGAAAGTTGCAAGTCGTGTGGGACGCGACGGCTATGTGGCCGGGTGTGTGACCGATTTTTCTTCACGAAAACCTCACGAGCCGTGCGCACCAATATCACGCGGGCACCTTCGTGGGTAGAATGCACAGGCCGCTGATGGTTACGAGTGCTAATCCGTGGGCCGACCGATTCGTTCACCCCCCCTACCTATGTGAAGAAGAAGATTTACGATGCCGGTGATACTTCAGATATCCGATTTGCATCTTGGGCGTCTGCCGGAGCACGACGCGGCGCGGGCCGAGGTGTTGCGGGCGGCGGTCGCGGATGTTCGGCCGGACCTGGTGGTGGTGACCGGCGATGTGTGCGAGAACCCGATCGCGTCGCCTAAGGAGGTGGATGATGCGCGGCCGTGGCTTGACTCGCTTGAGGTGGACACCGTCGTGACGCCGGGCAACCACGATGTGGGCAACAAGCTTTCGGTGGGCAAGTTCGGGGTGACACGCGGGCTGTACGAACACTGGTCACAACACTTCGGCCGGGGCTGGGAGCGGCGGGACCTGGGCGGCTGGGCGATCCTGACACTGAACACGCAGATCACGGGTTCGGGTTGGCCGGAGGAAGAAGAACAACTGGAGTGGCTTGAGGCGCAGCTCGATTCGACCCAGCGGGCGGCGGTGTTCATGCACATGCCATTGGACCTTGGGCCGGTCGATGACGGGGTGGCTCATGCGCACTACTGGCCGGTCGACGCCGGGGCGCGCTGCCGGCTGCTGCCGTTGCTGTTTCGGCCCAAGGTGCGTGTGCTGGCGACCGGGCATCTACACCACTACGCATCGTTCCCGTCAGCGCAGCCGCCGCGCGTCTGGTGCCCATCCTGCACGTTCCAGGTCCGGATCCCCGGGCTGTCCGGCGAGGTCGCGGACCCGGATGCGCTGGGGGTAATCCGTTACGACCTTGATGGGGATGAGGCGCGTCACGAGTACATCGCGCTGAACATGCCGGGCGTGACGCGCGTAGAAGTAGGTGCATAAGGCGGGTGTTGTTTGATATACGTGCCGGCCATCGTGGGGCGGCCCCCCGGCAAAGCCGGGGGCTGAGGGACAAACGGCGGGCGATGCGTTTGAGTGAATGTGTATGAATACCGCGGGGCGGGTCGATTTAGTCAACACACACGGGGCGACCGATGCTCGATTGGATACATGCACACGACACGTTGCTATGGTGGCTGACGGCGGCGTCGGTGGTTACGTTCTTCGCCAGCCTGATTATCGTGCCCATTTTGATTGCGCGGATCCCGGCTGATTATTTCGCTCAACCCACACGGCCCGATCGGCCGTGGAAACATCAGCACCCGGCCGTGCGTGTTGTCCTGCGTATCGGGAAGAACGCGTTGGGCGTCGTGCTGATGCTGGCGGGCCTGGTCATGTTCGTGGTGCCGGGCCAGGGGCTGCTGACGATGCTGGTCGGGGTACTGCTCCTGGACTTCCCGGGCAAGTACCGCTTCGAGAAGTGGTTGATCTCACGGCGGCGCGTCTTGAAGATGATCAACTGGGTGCGGCAGAAAGCGGGGCGGGAGGCCATATGTGTTGCGCCCTAGATTGGGGTCAATGTTTCAAATGGGGCCTGGGATTCTATCAGCTAGATGGTGGCGTGAATCTGGACGTAAGCGGTTATGGCCAGTCATTTTAAGCCTTGTCGATCAGGAGAGGCGGCCGCCGGGCTGACAAAATTAGTTGAATTATTCGCTGTGAATCCATTGACACGCCCCCAATTGTTGTATATACATCTGTCGGTATGAAAAGTGGCACGACCCAATCCGAAACCCTCCAAGCCGCCAATCTGGTCGCGGGCAAGTGCCTGGCGACCCGTGTCCGGCTGTTGAACCGGACGATCACGGGGATCTACGACGACGCGCTGCGACCGCTTGGGATGACCTCGGGCCAGATGACGATGCTCGTGGTGATCGCACGGCAGAGGCCGGTCTCCCCGGGGCGGGTCGCAAGTGTGTTGAAAATGGAGAAGTCGACGGTCAGCCGAAACATCGATCGGATGCACAGCAACGGCTGGGTAACGGTGTCGCCCGGCGAGACCGACCGCACACAATGTGTCAGCCTCAGCGCCAAGGGCCGGCGGCTGTTCGCCAAGTCCCTGCCCCTGTGGGAGACGGCGCAGGCACAGGCCGAGTCGCTGCTGGGGAAGTCCGGGGCAAAATCGATCTGTGGTGTCGCCAACAACGTCTGGGAACGTCTCGGACACGACTGATGTTATTATGACCTGTATGTTGTATATACAACACTTAAGGATGCCTGTCATGACATGGTCATTAATCCCGTTCTTGTTCGCACTGCAGGTCGTCTTCCTTGCTCACTACATCATTCGTGCCCGGCGACATGATCTCGCCACTAAAGCGGAGGCCTTCGGTCTGGCATTCGGGGTGTTCGTCCTGATCGCGTGGTTTGGAACCAGTTGGGCCCTGGGTCAGTCTGGCTATTATCTGCGAGAGGGTTTTCTAAAGACTTTTCCCGGCCTGTGGCTTTCGATGGTGCCGGTGGTCCTTGCGGTCACCACCTGGGTTGTCGTGCCCACTCTTCGTAGCGGCCTCCCCAAGATGCTGGACGCCATCCCTCGGGAATCATGGGCCTGGCTGCAAGTCTTGCGCATCGCCGCGATCGGAACCCTCCTGAAGACTTTCAGCGGTGAGTTCCCGATCTATTTTGAGCTGTTTGTCGGGGTGCCGGACCTGATCTTCGGAGTCTCCGCGGTATTTGTTGCCCTGAGTTGTCGTCGCGGGACGATGAGCGCCAGGCGATTTCGTGTGTGGAACCTGATCGGTGCTGGCATCATCGTCTTGCCTGCGGGGATCATCATCCAGATGGGGCTTCCCGGGGCCATGCAGGTCTTTACGGAGGAACCTACAACGATCGAAGTGCTTCGTTTCCCCATGGTGCTTGCTCCGAGCGTCGTCGTGCCCCTCTTCGTTCTCTTTAACCTGCTCGCGGCTTGGCGGGCGTCACCGGGGCTAGAAAAGAAGGACAATTAAGGTGGGGGTAAAAAGAGTGTCATGGATCGAGATGTGTAGCGGTTATTGCAACAGTTGCAAGGTTCCTGGCACATTATTCTCCTCCGTGTTTATTATCGCTCACAGGATCAGCAAGTCGTTTCCAACAACGTGGGCAGCGAGGAATAATCGAAATTTGAATAGCTTGAATTGTGGTTGGCCAAATGCATTCTCCACAAGCGGGACAGCTTGTCACATCGAATCGAGTAATCCACTTATTCAGGAAGTATGCCAGGGTAGGTAAGGTTCCGAGAATAATTGCAACTACGACCGCGAACAGATAGACAACTGGCCCGGGATCTTCAGTCGCATCTGATACGTGCCATGCGAGAATCGCGCCTACCCCGCCAGCCGTGAAGAATACCGCCAGAAACCAAAGCACGCGTTTACGAACGATCCAGAGTTTTTCACTGTATGGCCTGGACATAAATGGCATTTCAGTGTGGTGTGAATCATGCCAGTCCATGCCGCAGTGAAAACACTGTTTCGCCTTGTCGGTCCGCAGGCACTTTCCACAGTAGGGGCACGGTGTTTCAGATTCAGTTCTTTTGGGTTGTGGACCATCCGGATGTAGGAGCCAGATTTTTGCCCATGCAAGGTTACAACCTGACGCTCCACGTATCGCTCTGAAAGCTGCTATTGAGTCGGTCTTCTCTAACTCACGTATCTCTGCGGCCTTGTCGGGGGCGAGGTCAGCAAACACCGGGATGTGGCTGCCGCACTTTTCACATCGAGGGCCGCGTTCAGGCCAACAGTCGGTTGAAAGCGAGTTGATTTCTTTGTTCGTGTAAGCCTCTTCCATGACTAACTAGCTTTATACCACCACTGATTCGCCTGCCTTGATCTCTTTGGGCAGATCAACTGTTGCAAGGTCGTCGGGATTGATGGCCGTGAGGGGGGAGATTTCTATTTTGGCGTTGACGTGGCCGTCGGCATCGCGAGGGGTGGTGACGCCATGTTGTTCCAGCCAGCGGGCGGCGCGTTCGGTTTGGAGTTGCTTGCTGGAGGCGGGTGAATCGACGGCGGCAGCACTTCCGGGGGCAGTGTCGGCGTTTTTGATGGGGGCGAACTCTTCGACGCGGTCGGTTTCGTAGAGGATGGAGTTGTCGCACAGCGGCAACGCATCGAAGACGAAGGTTTCAAACTTCACGGCGTTGCCCCCGGATACCCCGGAATCTGCGGAAGCGGTGGGTGCGGCGGGCTCGCCTGTATTCAAGTCGATGCAGGGGACTTTCTTTTCGGCGCGGTGGAACGGCAGCGCGAAGCCGGCGGGGCGGGTGCTCAGGTCTTCGACGAAGGCGACCTGGATCATGTGGATGGCGATGGAGCCGGCCCGGAAGCGGAGGGTGCCGTCGTCGGTGGTCTGGAAGGCGAGTTCGTCGGGGAGGTCTGAGTATTCGATGACGGTCATCTTGCCGTCGGCGAGGCAGAAGTTGCCGAGCTTTTCCTTGGGGCCGGTCTTGGGGAGCATCTTGGAGGACATCTGGGCGTTGTCCAGCGCGTGCAGGCCGATGAACAGCGGGTCGACGACATGGACGGTGGGGTTGTCGATCTGGACGTAGCTGATCTGCGTGACACCGCGAGATTTCATGTCGGCGATTGCGCCGGAGGTGTGGAGTGCTTTGAGCGATCCGCCGTGGCCGTTGGGGGACAGCGCCAGGGAGTCTTTGTCGGCGAGGAGGACCTTGCCGCGTTGATCGCCGGTGAGGCCGATGGCGGGCATCATGGCCTGGGGGAAGTGGGTGATGTGTTTGGGGTCCAGGCCGAAGTAGTTGTTTTCGACGAAGAAGTCGACGGTGGGCTGGTGGTTGGCGGGGCTGGTCATGACGTACCAGGGGATGACGCAGTTGTATTTTTGCTGGGCCTTGTTGATGTAGTCGGCGAGGATGCGGAAGAGGGGCTTGCCGGTGACGGGCGTGGCGGGGAAAGTGCCTTTGGGGGCGTCCCAGCCGAGTCGTGTGCCCTGCCCGCCGGCGACGGTAAAGGCGGCGACCTTGCCATCGCGGATAAGTTTTTCGCCGAGGGTTTTGGCCTGTTGGTAGTGGTCGGCTTGTTCGGGCGCGGGGGTGTTGGGGTAGGACGGCGCGGGATCGATGTTGGTTGGGATGTGAAGTGGCGGCGCGTTTAGGACGTGTGACTCGATCAGCCGTGCGACCTCGGGCCAGTCGATGCCCT
>JAJDCV010000024.1 GCA_029260675.1 Phycisphaeraceae bacterium | reverse complement strand
ACAAGAAGACGGGCGACGGGGTGGGGCGTTCGTCTCTGATCGAGCCGACGGGTCAGGTGGACACCGCGAACCTGCCGGCGGTGATGCTGGTGCCGGGGCCCGACGGTGTGGGGCTGGTCGGGGGTTCCAGTGCGCTCAATGCCGAGACGATGAGCGTGGCCACGGACCTTCCGAACATGACCAGTGCTTCGCCGTTGATGCACCTGCTGGTGTTCTATCACCCGCATCGGCCGCAACAGTACGCCAAGGTTTTGGACCTGATCAACCGGTCGATCGACCTGCCCGCGGGCCAGATCGTGATCGAAGCGATGGTCCTGGAAATCTCCGAGACCGGGCTCAAGCAATTAGGGGTCGAGTGGGAACTGGAGTCGCCTTTCTTAAGCACGTCGACGCTGGATGGGGTTGACGACGTCCAACTCGGCAGGTTTCCCACGATCTCGGGCGCCCCGACGCTGGACGTGACGATCTTGGATATCAACAACCATTGGCGTGCGCGGATCAAGGCGTTGGTGACATCACGGCAGGCTGAGATTCTATCCAGGCCCAGTGTGCTGACCTTGGACAACCGTCAGGCGTCGATCCGTGTTGGGGAGGAGATCCCGATCGCCACGAGCGTGACCGGGACACTGGGTGGGGACAAGATCAGCTTCAACTTCAAGTATCTGCCGGTCGGTATCCTGCTGAACGTCCGCCCGCGTGTGAGTTCCGACGGCGAAGAAGTCAGTATGCAGATCGACGCGATCGTCTCGGCGCAGGTGCCCGGTGAAGACCTTGTCATCGTGGACAACGCCGGCGACGAGCTTGCCCGCGCCCCACGGATCGCCTCCCGACGTGTGCAGACCCAGACCCGGATCGCCAACAACACGCCGTTTATCATCGGCGGGCTGGTCAGCAAGGACACCGTCGACCTGGAAGAAAAAGTCCCACTGCTGGGCGATATCCCGATCATCGGCAATGCTTTTAAGAGTACGACCCGCGACCGGCTGAAGCGCGAGGTGATCATCGTCATCACGCCGTACGTGTTGCCGAAGGACCAGGTCGCCGGCCGGAACACACCCGAGGACAAGGACACGTTCGACAGCTTCGACAATGAGCTGTTCCGCGACGCCTACCGCATCCGTGCCGAGGACGTGTTCGATCTGCGATTCCTGTTTGAGAACCTGCAGGTGCAGAAGATGCTGCGTCTGGCGGATCAGGTGATTAGGCGTCGGCCCGATCTGGCCCAGATGTACCCGTTTGACCGGTACGGCGACGAACGGATCCCCGGGGAGCGGATCCTGGTCTACCGGCAGATGTACGAGGTGATCAAGCGGCGCGGGATCGACGACCACGCCAACCCGTCAAAGATGATCTTCTTCAAGGACGATCCAGCCAGCCCGGCGGGGTTCTCCGTTGAGTTTCTCGAGGCGTACCTGGCCGAGCGCCTGGGCATCGAAGAGCCCGGGTTCCTGGAAGAGGATCCGGATCTGTTCGAGGAGCTGGGCGATCAGGCGGTGGCGATCATATTCACGGAGCGTGTGTTCGGCGGGGCAATCGACGCGCCGACACAGCCCGTGCCGGAGGTCAGGCTGGTTGATTGCACGGACCGGGACGACTGGGGCGTGAAATTGTGGGAACTCAACCAACCCGATACGCAGGGGCGCCGCCGGTTTGCGATCCTTCTCAAAGATGAGCGCGACCTGCGTCGGCTGCGTCGTGCCGTCGTGGTCAAGAGCACGGTCCAACTCAACGCCACGCACCAGTCACTGCGTCTGCGCAACTTCACGCAGGGCAGGCTCCTGTTGATGCCGACGATCAAGGACGACCAGGTCTTCCTGGTCGACGAGGATGTGGCCCAGTATTTCTTCTACACCGAGCACTACTACCCAGCCCTGCAGAAAGAGCTGCAGCGCGATATGGAAGCGCTCTTAGCGATCCTGCATGACCCGGAATATGCCGGGTTCCTGGACGACCCGGCCGAGGTCGACCGCCCGTTGCCGTGGCAGCCCACAGGCCGGTGACGAGCATGACTAGGGCTTTAACCTCAGCGGTAATACCCGTTTACGGCCTATAACGGCCATAAACAGTTAATAGGATCGATATACCAGAATACGGGTTGATAAAACCCCGAATACTCCTATATTGGCGGCCAGCTTTCATCGTTAAAGCCATGGGGCGGGGCGGACCTACTCCTTAATGGTGGTGAAAACATGGGAACACACGCTTCAACAAGGAGTAGCGCATCATGCAGGACGTCCAAACCACTTCAATGACACGATGGATAACGATGGTCTCGGCGGCCATGATCTCGGTGACAGCTCTGATCCAGGCGCCGGCGGCAGCGCAGCACGCGGACTTCGTACTCTTCGGCGACCCCAACCCCCGGGCGGCCGAGGTCCCCAAGGAGCAGAAGCACGTCCACCCGCTAACGTCGCCTTACTACAACGAGGACTCGTTTGTGACCACGGACGTCCGGGCGTGGTTTCTGTTCCACGACTTCCCCAAGTCCAGCGCGCTGGGCGGTGGCAGCGCCCAGGTCTACGCCGCACAGGTCCGGGTGGCGCTGACACAGACCCTTCAACTCGTCGCCTACAAGGACGGCTACATCGATTGGGATACCACGGCCGTGGCCGATTCGGGCGCCAATGACATCGCCGCCGGGCTGAAGTGGAACTTCATCCAGGACTGGGACAACCAGTTCCATGCGGCTGTGGGCTTCGGGTACGAGCTGTCGACCGGCGATAGTGCGTCGCTGAATGACGACAGTGAGTGGCGGTTCTGGGCCTCGGCCAACAAAGGCCTTGACAAGCTTCACCTCGGTGCCAACGTCAATGTGCATATCGCCGACAACCAGAGCGATACCAAGGGGTTTGGCAACTCAGACACGATCGACTGGCACCTGCACGCCGACTATTTCGTCTGCGATTACTTCAGCCCGGTGGTTGAAATCAATGGGTTCCACACCATCGACGAGGGCTCGACGGCACCCTTGCTGTTTTCCGGGCTGGACGTGGTGAACCTCGGCGGCGGCAAGAGCGAGGACGTGGTCACGCTGGGCCTGGGCGGCGAACTCCGTCCGGCCGACAACGTAGCCGCCCGTGTCGCCTACGAGATGCCGTTGACTGACAACGTCGACATATTTGGTTACCGCTGGACGTTCTCGCTGGTCTGGTCATTCTAAGACAGCGTGTCCAGGTAATGCTCTCATGTGAGACCCGGCGGTTTACGCTGCCCCGGCGTCGAGGGTACATCAAGAATTATCCACACAGCCGCCCCGCGAATCACTGCGGGGCGGTTGTCCAGATGACAGCCGTTCTATCAAAAGATAGACTTGGACCGATATGTCTGACGACGATAGTCTTACGTGGGCGGGCCGGGATCCCACCCAAGCCAGGCCCTCACGATCAGGAGACCCCGGACGGTGACAACAACCCACACGACGGCACCCACTGACCCGGCCCTGTCGGTACCCGGCACACTTGAACGATTCACCTACGACGACAAAATCGTCCGGATGTTCCTGCTGGCGACGCTTGTCTGGGCGCTGGTGGCGTTCCTGGTCGGGATCATCGCGGCGGTTGAGTTGGCGTTCCCGCAGGCCAACCAGTTGCTGAGCATCCTTACCGGGGGGATTGTCAGCAGCGAGTACATCACGTTCGGCCGGCTCCGCCCGCTGCACACCAACGCGGCGATCTTTGCTTTTGCCGGCAACACGATCTTTGCCGGGATCTACTACTCGACCCAGCGCCTATGTAAGGCCCGGATGTTCAGCGACCTGCTCAGCAGGCTGCATTTCTGGGGCTGGCAACTTATCATCGTCAGCGCCGCGGTCACGTTGCCGTTGGGTATTACCCAGGGCAAGGAGTACGCCGAGCTGGAGTGGCCGATCGACATCGCCATCGCGGTGGTCTGGCTGGTCATCTTCGGTGGCAACTTCCTGATGACGTTGATCAAGCGTCGTGAACGCCACCTGTACGTCGCGCTTTGGTTCTACATCGCGACGATCGTCACGGTCGCGATGCTGCACGTATTCAACAACCTGGTCATCCCCGTGTTCGGCGGGACGCTGATCAAGAGCTACCCGGTCTACGCAGGCGTACAGGACGACTTTATGCAGTGGTGGAACGGGCACAACGCGGTGGCGTTCTTCCTGACCACGCCGTTTTTGGGCCTGATGTACTACTTCATGCCCAAGGCCGCGGACCGCCCGGTATTTTCGTACAAGCTGAGCATCATCCACTTCTGGTCGCTGGTGTTTATCTACATCTGGGCCGGGCCCCACCACCTGCACTACACCGCGTTGCCGGAGTGGGCGTCGACGCTGGGGATGATCTTCTCGCTGATGCTTTGGATGCCCAGTTGGGGCGGGATGATAAACGGGCTATTGACCCTACGGGGTGTCTGGCACAAGGTCACGACCGACCCGGTGCTGAAGTTCTTCGTGGTGGCGGTGACGTTCTACGGGATGAGCACGTTCGAGGGCCCGATGCTCTCGATCAAAAGCGTCAACGCCCTGAGCCACTACACCGACTGGACGATCGCACACGTCCACGCCGGGACGTTGGGCTGGAACGGGTTCATGGCGTTTGGGATGATGTACTTCCTGCTGCCTAGGCTGTTCCAGACCAAGCTGTTCAGCAAGAAGCTGGCGGAGACGCACTTCTGGCTGGGGACGATCGGGATCCTTTTGTACATCATCCCGATCTACGTCGCCGGCCTGACCCAGGGCCTGATGTGGCGTGGCCTGACCGATCAGGGGCAGCTACTATACCCCCGTTTCATCGAGACCGTCACGCAGCTCGTCCCGATGTACTGGATCCGCGTCCTTGGTGGGACGCTCTACATGGCCGGTACGCTGCTGGGTGCATACAACTACTACATGACTTGGAGAAGCCGGCCCAAGACCTACGAGGAGCCGGTCCACGAGGCCCCGGCGCTGACGAAGGGCTACACCGACCCGCCGCCGCCGGAGTCGAAGATCCACGGCGTGACCGACTTCGGGCACAAGCTCGATGTTTGGATGCAGTTCCAATGGCACCGCAAGTGGGAACGCCTGCCCGTGCGGCTTACGCTCTGGGTCTTGGTCGCGGTGGTGGTCGCATCGTTGTTTGAGATCGTCCCGACGTTCCTGATCCGCTCGAACGTCCCGACGATCGCGACGGTTGGGCCGTACACACCGCTGGAGTTGGCGGGCCGAGACATCTACATCGCCGAGGGCTGTTACAACTGCCACTCGCAGATGATCCGACCGATGCTTGCCGAGACCGAGCGATACGGCGAATACTCCAAGCCCGGCGAGTTCGTCTACGACCACCCGTTCCAGTGGGGCTCGCGCCGGATCGGGCCGGATCTGGCTCGCGAAGGCGGCAAGCAGTCACACAACTGGCACGTCCTGCACTTCAAAGACCCGGCGCAGATCACGCCCGGCTCAATCATGCCCCCGTACCCCTGGCTGTTGCAGAAGGATCTGGACTTCAAATCGATCCCGCTAAGGGTCAAGGCGATGACCATCCTGGGCGTGCCTTACACCCAGGCGCAGAGGGATAACGCCGAGGAACTTGCCCGCGCTCAGGCGGCGATGATCGCCGGTGAGATTGTTGAGCAGAACGGCGAGGCCGGGCTGGAAGACAAGCAGGTGGTGGCTTTGATCGCGTACCTGCAACGACTTGGGACGGATATCTTCAAGACGCCCGAGCCGCAGGCCCCAGAGGGAGGCGACTGATGTTCCAACTCATTACGGAATACGGCGGCTACGGCCTGTTCGCCCAGATCGCACTGGCGTTGTTCTTTATCGCGTTCCTGTTGATCCTGTTCTCAACCCTGATCCGCCCCAAGAGTCAGATGCAGCACTACGCACGGATGGCATTGACGGATGATATTAATCCGGGGCCCGGGGATGATCCCGCAACGCAAGCGAATCCCGAGCACGGAGCTGCGCACCATGAGTGAACCCCCGCTTCAAGACAATCTGACCGGCCACGAATACGACGGGATCCGTGAATACGACAACCCGATCCCCGGGTGGTGGACCTGGTTGTTCGTTGCCGCGATCGTGTTCTCGGTGCTGTATTACATGGCCTATCAACTGGGCACCGCCGGGACCAGCGTCGCACAGGCCTACGATGCGGAGGTCACGGCCAACCTTCGGATGAAGTTTGAGGAGATCGGCACCCTGACACCGGACGAGCCGACGATCCTGATGTACCTGAACGATAAGGAATGGCTGCTTTTCGGGCAGAAAGTCTTTGTAGGTAAAGGCGCGTGCGCTTCCTGCCACGGCAAAGATGGTGAGGGGCTCACCGGTCCGAACATGACAGACGACGCCTACATCAACGTCAAGCGGCTGGGTGATGTCGGTACGGTGATCCAGCACGGTGCTAATAATGGTGCGATGCCCGCCCACATCAACCGCCTTCATCCTAACGAGATCGTGATGGTCGCGGCCTATGTCGCCAGCCTTCGGGGGCAGAACAAGCCCGGCCCCCGCGGAGAAGAAGGTTCGGTGATCGACCCCTGGCCCGAAGCCCCCGCCCCCCAGGCCCCGGTAGAACCCACCGATTAGGTGGCCTACCATGGCTTACGCATCCCAAACCCCGAGCGCCTACCTTGCCTTCTTCACTGCTTGAGCCCGAAGACCGTGTCCTGTCGACGATGGAGAAAGACGGCTCACGTCGCTGGCTGGATCCCAAGGTATCCAAAGGTTCGTTCCTCACAACCCGCCGGGCGTTCGCCTATTTCCTGATCGTCGTTTTCACGGTCACCCCCTACATCCGATTTAATGACAAGCCGCTTGTCCTGCTGGACATCCTCCACCGCAAGTTCATCCTCTTTGGCTTCACGTTCCTCCCGACCGACACGATCCTGCTGGCGCTGACGCTGGTGACGATCCTTGTGGGCATCTTCCTGCTGACCGCGTTGTTCGGGCGGGTCTGGTGTGGATGGGCGTGCCCGCAGACCGTGTACATGGAGTTCGTGTACCGCCCGATCGAGCGGCTGTTCGAGGGGACTTCGGGGAAGGGCGGCAAACCGCGCAAGCCGGTCGCCGGGTGGCGGCGGGTCGCGCGGTACGTGGTCTTCCTTCTGGTCTCAATGTACCTGGCGCACACGTTCCTAGCCTACTTTGTTGGGGTCGAGAACCTGGCTAAGTGGATCACCGGTTCGCCGTTTGACCATCCCGTGGCGTTCTTATTGATGGCGGCGGTCACCGGGTTGATGATGTTCGACTTCGGGTTCTTCCGCGAGCAGACCTGTATCATCGCCTGCCCCTACGGCCGGCTCCAGTCGGCGTTGCTGGACCGTAAGTCACTGATCGTCAGCTACGACAAGACCCGCGGCGAGCCGAGGGGCAAGAAGCGAAAGTCAGACGATGGCGAGGGAGAGCAGGCCGGGGACTGCGTGGACTGTCACTTGTGCGTGGACACCTGCCCGACCGGGATCGATATCCGGGACGGCCTGCAGATGGAGTGCATCGGCTGCGCCCAGTGCATCGACGCCTGCGCCCCGGTGATGGCCAAACTCGGCCGAGACGCCGGGCTGATCCGATACAGCACACAGGCCGCGATGGACGGCGAACCCTCCCGACTGCTGCGGCCGCGCGTCGTGGTCTACCCCGCGATCATGCTGGTCCTGCTGACCGCGCTCACCGTCCTGTTGAGTGTTAAGAAGACCGCTGACGTCGTGCTGCTGCGCAACCTGGGCAACCCGTTTACCGTGATGGATGATGGGCAGGTGTCCAACTCGATGCGGATCAAAATCACCAACCGCCGGGAGATGGCGGTGGCGTATACCGTTCAGTCGGCCAGTGACGTGGTGTCCAGGATCGAGTTGGCGGAGAACCCGTTGGCGATCGACGCCGGTGATTCACGCACCGAGGGCGTCTTGATCGTCCTGCCCCGCTCGGCGTTTAGCAAAGGCGTGTGTGATATCACCCTGCACGTCAGCGACGGCGCGGGGTTTGAGCAGGAAATCCCCTGTAGACTGTTAGGCCCGGCGGGATCGGGTAAACCAAGTGGGGGCAAGGCCGCGGGCACCGGGACCCAAACAAACACGCCGCAGGGGGGCAGCTTATGACACAGATCACCACACCCAGCCCCGTCTCACCTGCACCGGGTCCCCAGGACGCACATGGCAAGGCGTGGGTCTGGCCCGCGATCGTCATAGCGCTGCTTTCCTTGCAGATCGTGATCTGTTTGGTGGCTTATCTGGTAGCGACGGGCGACCCTTCGCAGGTTGTGATCAGCAACTACCACACCAAGGCTTTGGAATGGGATAAGTACATGGCCGAGCAGCGTGCCGGCGATGCGCTGGGCTGGCAGGCGGAGTTGGACGTCGCATTAGAGGCCGACATGTTCGGCGACCGCACGGTCAGGCTCTCGATGAAAGACGCCGGTGGCGAACCGCTGACCGGGGCGAGCATCCGCGTTAGGGCTTTTCACTACGCCCGGGCCGACCAGGCCGTCGAATCTGAATTGAAAGAAGCGGCACCCGGCGAATATCTGGCAGCGCTGAACATGCGCAAGGCCGGTCGTTGGGAGTTGTCCTTTGTCGTCAGCAGGGGCGAAGACACAGCCCCCTTCACGATCCGTCAACAGGTCGGTGCGGATAACTGGAGCCCAAGATGACGGCGTTGATGATCACGGTCCGGATCGCCAGCC